>DASXUZ010000023.1:0-1508 GCA_036504555.1 Prolixibacteraceae bacterium
CCCTTTTAAAAGTGATAACAGGAAAATATCAGAAGGTACATTGGATGATGTATTTGCTATTCTTCCTGGTGATCATACGGTATATTTTCCTCACGGAAGCTGCCTGATAAAAGCGCATATATACCTACAAAAAAAAGCTCCCCGGCAACGGGGAGCTTTTTTTTATGCCATCAGGAGCTTGCTTTCATTTTCGTAAATCCAGGTGGACTTGTTCTTTGTCTGTTGCCTGTTTGCCTGGGACTTGTTTGACTGTTTGAAATTCATATAAAATCCAAGTGATCAGCATAGTGGCAGGGCAAGGACGGGGTATATCCGGTTTCTCCATTGATTCAATCCCACCCGAAAATTCATTGAAATTGCATTACCATTGACCATGCTTCTGTAAGGTAACTGTAATCTATCTGTAAGGTATCTGTATTCTAGATTACAGATACCTTACAGATAGATTACAGTTACCTTACAGAAGCATGGTCAATGGCTATGTATGGCTGTCGTTAGATTGTCGCTTGTGCCCAGGACTATGGATACAGGTTGGAAAGTTTTGACCGTTTTTAATCGACACTGACAGTCTGGTCAACGTTTCATTACTAATTTGGTGGTTCCGATGTTGTTGCCATCGGTAAATAAGTCGATGGTATATTCACCGGGCTGGAACTCTGCGCCTTCGTTGTCCCAAAAAATATTCACGGGCAAGGAATTTCCTTCGTAGGTGACTTCCCGTTTGGCGGAGAATGGAATTTTCAGGTCTTCAAATGGGAACACATCTGCGGTTGATTTTTGAAACAGCACCTGGTTGGGATTCTGGATCCGGGCATAAATGACTTTGTCTCCGCGTGGGGCTGTCACATTCTTGCTCAGTACGAAACTGATCTTGATTTGGGTGGCACGCCGGGCACTTTCGGCTTCTTTTCCACGGGCATTGATTCCGGTAGCCACCAATTCAGTGGCCTCGAGTTGGGCGGCCACTTTAATCTTTTCCTGGAGGTGGCCTTTCTCTGCTTCGAGTTGTTGATTCTTTGATTCCGACTGCGCAAATTCCTGCTTCACCTGGCTGTTCTCGGCCATCAGTATTTCATTGCGGCGATTGAGTGAATCGACCTGGATGATATAATTCTTCATGATAGTGCGCATGGTGGTCACTTCCTGCCGGTACTGGGCGATTTGACCATAACTGACCTCCTTTACCTGTCCCACTTCCTGGATCAGATCTTTTACCTTGTTTTGGGCAACCGATAATTCAGATTGCAGGGATTCGTTGTTGGTATGGATCGAATCGTAATTGGTCATCAGGCTTGACAGTTCGGTTTGAATCGACATTTTCTCCTGGTTCATGGCATTGAGCAGCTTCTTGTTTTCATTGTGCTGGACCACGAAAACGCTGACCACGATCACCAACAGGATTGATAATAGGATAATGATCAGGTTATTTCTTCTGTCTTTATCGGTTTCTCCCAGGGAGAATCCTTTCTTTTTTGTAGTCAATTCATCCATCGTAAGGCAAATATTTG
>DASXUZ010000024.1:0-3392 GCA_036504555.1 Prolixibacteraceae bacterium
TTACATTGCCGTCTACAAAACAAAACACATGCAAGTAATGGTAAACGGAATGGACGTAATGAAGTATTCAGATGCGAAAGCTGTAACAGGTCAATCAGAGTACCATCCAAAAGAGAATTGCCCAAGAGAGAATAAATCTTCTTTTTTGAAGTCAATAAGAATACCACTGTCTTTTATTATCCCAAGGCAGTTACCATATTCAGTTTTCGATGCACAGATAAATCCTGATGGTACAAATAAAGCAATCTACATAGGTTTTGGTGATCTGACTTTTCCATCACTACTTGTGGTCTCAGCTAAGACATTCATGAATGTTCATTATGCAGTGGCTGGCGCAATGATAGGTACTTTGTTCGGTGTCATAGGACTTATGCATTTCACGTCTCGTAGAAGAATGCATGCAGGTTTACCTTTTCTTAATACTGGCGCAATAATAGGATTTTTGATTGGGGTGATGATATAAAACTCGCTGAAAAAATCTATTCACTTCAATAGCACTAAAACAGTTTAATTTGCTTTAGTGAGTTAATGCTCATGTCCACAGACCTCCTGCAGTAACACTCAATGAAACTCCCGAAGAATTCTATATTTCCACTGGACTATATCAGAAGATTTAAATCAAATTTACTACGGAAGGTCTCTGGACACGAACAGTAGCTTATTTTGAACTCTAAGTAAAATTTCAGCGCAAATTTTCTTTCCAAAAAATTCGCGATAGTTTATGAGTTTTTCTGTAAAATCACAATAGAAGTTAAACTGAAAAAAATATAAAGGTTTACGATAAAACTTGTATATTTCCTTAAGAATTTAATTTTACAGGATATTTTGATATACGAACCTTTTAGATACAAGGTTCGGATTTTAGGGAGAAATAGCTCGTTTTTCCATTGATATTTTGAATATTTTCTCTTAAAATACGAACGTATTAATATTTAGTTCGTGTACCATTTCTCATGGATAATGGACTTGTTACTTCTGATGGAACAAAGGTTCTCACAGTTGCAGAATATGACCGATTTGTTAATTTCATTCCAATGAAGTTTAGACCTATTTTTGAAGTCAATACAATTACAGGCCTTCGGTATGTGAAGCTTCAGAGGCTATATGATCACGAAGAATGGTACTATACAGAAAGAAATCAGATTATCCTTCCTAAAGAGGCACAGGGGAAAGTAAAGCAGAAACTTGTAAAACGAACCATAGATAAATCACCTGCAAACTTTCCCTATCTCTTCAAAGCTTTCCTGGAGGGTAAGAGACCACCGGCATGTAATACTTGGTTTGAGGCCCTTGAAAGATGGAGCCACAAAGCCGGTATTAATCAAAAGGTCAATCCAAAGACTCCAAGGAAGACAATTGAAAGTTGGATGCTAAAGCAGGTATACCAGAAATTGAAATATACAGCAGGCAAGAAGTGAGTTTTGGGATAGGCTCGGTAATAAAAATGATTAACTTTCCTACTTGTGAAGGTTTTCAGTGATTTTGTAAAATCGCCAGATTTTTTGCAACGGAACCATAATTTCTCCTTCATAATGCTTCCATTTAAAGGGATTCACTGACATAATGTATAATCTTAAATTTCTACTTATTTCAATGAATCCCGTTCATAATCTTTTTTGCAACGGAAACTGAATGAGTTCATTACAGCCTGGGCATTCTTTATCGTTTTTTCAATTCATAACATTCATTTTTCCGCTGTAATATAATTGGATATCGTTTTAGTGTTATTGATATCTGAATTTTTTACCGTTAAACTAACAGTGTACTTTCCGGCTTTAGTGTATTCATGTACAGGGTTCTGAGCTGTTGAAGTGCTTTTATCTCCAAAGTTCCAGCACCAGGAAGTTGGGGACCCTGTACTTTTATCTATGAACTTCACTGCCAACGGTGCTTTTCCTGTAGTGGATAATGCCGAAAAATCAGCAACAACCTCATTAGCCACATTCCCTGTCGATGTATTTCCAGTTGCTGCATTTTCGTTATTCACAATCCCTGTTACTACTGAATTGTTATCTCCTATAGTTATCGAATATTCGAAGCTGTTCATAGTTTTCGGAAGAATTGTAAGTTCCCAATCTCCAATTGCTCCAGGTGCTGTATAGGTTGCTTCATAACGACCATCGTTATTTTGATAGACATCCCCTGCCCATGTAGAGTAAGGGTAGTACCAATTTGAAAAACTGGCGCCGCCATTTTCAACTGATTTTACAACGGTCATATTAACAGGGATTGAGTTGTGCGTCAGTCCTAGTTCAAATGAAGGGCCTTTATCTTTCGGTGACGTACGCAACGTACTATATTGATTATTTTTATTGGCCGAAACTTCAATCTTTATAGGACCATTGTTGGCCGCGTAAAAAGTTTTCGCGTAAGGAGTGGTCTGTTGCCTAACGTTGAAGTACAGGTTTAGACTCGGGACTGACCAATCATTAACTTTCCCGTTAACATTCATGTCGATATGACCATTATAAGTTCCTGTTGCATTTTCAGGAGCATGAACCTTTATGGTCATATTAGTTATTTCACCTGCTTTTATAGTTGAAGGTGCAGAGAGTTCGATTGCATCATTGCCAAATGCCTGTTGATAACCTGAAATATTATTCAATGTAGGATGGATTGTGAAATCTCTTGATACCACATTTTTGATTTTCACCTTATATTCATATTCCTTTCCTGCCTCAACAGTATCAGAGATAGAATTTGTCTGAAGCTCTATCTTTGATTGAGGCTGGACGTCTAAATTAAGCTGCATTGAGTTGACATAATCAGCGGAATTTGGCATTTGATCATCAGTGAAGGCAATTTGGCCATTATAGTATCCGCCTTCATCCAAGGGAACGTTTATTTCAACGTTAAAATTCTGTACTGCGCCTGGAGCTACTGTTGCATTTGTCGGCAATATCGTAATCCAGCTTTCATTTATGCTGTTTGTGCTATAAGGTGCAGCTACCACTTTCGGGGTTAAAACGAGCGTCTTATTACCTTCGTTAGTGAAACTCACAGTAAACTGGATGCTATTTCCCGCATTTAAATACGTCGAATAGTAAGATGGATATATGGAATTTACTGTTGCATTTTCTATTGTTGTATTCTCGTTAGTTGCATTCCCTATTATCGTAATCTCGTTAGTTGCATTACCTGCCGCAAATGCAGTCTGTACTAATAATATACATAGCAGCAAACTAACAAGTTGTGATATTGCCTTCGTTCCATTACTTTTACTCATATTTTTGACTCCGTATTTTGGATAAAAATTTAAATCCAGTGACTCTGCGATTTAGTCTAAATTCAGTCTTTTTGATCTACTTATTTCAGGGGTCACAAGAAACGGAAATGGTTACTTGACAAAATTTGGAGTTTCGAGAAATAGTTATAAAGTTTAATTTAGTTCC
>DASXUZ010000025.1:0-14136 GCA_036504555.1 Prolixibacteraceae bacterium
GATGTTGGTAATCGGGGCGTGGAACCATGCAGCCCAAATAGGGGGCAACACGCAGCCCTTTTAGTGGGTTTGTAACTTTGTTTTTTATAGCTTCAAGCCCGACATCGTTGATGATGACATCCAGTAAATGCCGGATTTGAAGGAAACCTGGATCGTAATGAAGACCACCCTCGGCCAAAGCCTCGTTGACCTTGGCGCCTAGAGATGGGCGTTCTGCCATGTAGTAATCAGCTTTTTCCAGATTCAGGTAACAAGCAGAACATGGCGCCATGACGGTGTTGGTGCCATTTGCCTGGTTTGAAGCGATCGCCAGGTTTCGGGCGATCAGAGAATACGCAGGTATCAGATTGATGCCAACATATTCTGTGGCTCCGCAACAATTCCAATCATCAATTTCATCCAAATCCATATCGAGGTCATGCTTGATAATATTAAGCGACTCATAATAAGTTTTTGCGCTGCCTTCCATCGAACACCCGGGATAATAAATATATTTTTTCATGAGGTCAACTCCAGGGTCTTGGCCTTTTTCAGGATAGCATTGAGTTGGTCCATCTTTTTAATTCGCTTGGGGATTACATTCATTCGTTCGGTGGTCAACAATCCAAATCCCATGCTGGCCATGCCTGGCAGCCGTAATGGATAATGTTTCAGATAATGCCTGGTGGCGAGGCCAAATTCAAAACTGCGACCGTAATTTTCGACGAAACCTACGAAAGATTGGGCAAAATCCGGGGCATTCGAATCACGATAGAATTTGGCGGCAATCGCCATCCCTTTCAGTGTATACATGACATCGGGAATGTGGACCTTTTGAGGGCAGCGAACGACGCAGTGGTAACACGATACACATATCCAAGGTGTATTGCTATGCAACACCTCAGTGCGCATGCCTGCGCGAAGCATAGCAAAAATCATTCTTGGGGTGTGATCCATGTCCGCTGCTGATGGACAAGAACCACCACAGCATCCACACTGAATACACATTTCCAGATTGGATTCGCCTGCGGTGGCAATACTGACCTCGTGTAATAGCGTCAGGTCTTCTTGTTTGCGAAGCCCTGCCCCCAGTTGTTCGAGCAATTCGCCTGGTGCCATAGCCCCTCCTCTTTTGGGATTCCTTGAAAAAAGATGGAATGGCTCAACAAGAAATTATTAGCATTTCTAATAGTATGAATTCTTTGAAGTTGTAATGTCAGTATTGGTTATCACCCAACGATATGACATAAGTCATGATTGAGGGTGACAGGATTGAAGTCCTAACCAGGTGAAATACTACAATTCAATTAATTGCCGTATTTGATAAATTTATAAAAAGCTATTTTTGAAAAACGACAATGAGATTGTGAAAATAGTTACATTTATTATAGCAACTTGTGATATGCAGTACAACCATACTAAAATTATGAGACTGTACCAAAGTTGGTAAGCAAGTTTTGAAAAATTTGTTAAAGACGGCCTCTTTTAGGAAAGGGTTGTGCCGGTTGACAGTGACAAGCAGGGAAACGATCATATCCATCGCACTGGAACCTGATGGGTCACAAGTTGTTTCATACCTGGCTTCAGTGAATTAGAGAACTGCATCCTGACGAATGAATTAAACGGATACGCAATTTCTCTTTTTTTTAATATGTGGGACCTCTACTAGCAAACCAGCTCCCGGCGGTCGCCTTTTTTTGATTGTCTCATTGGTGTCAGTGGGAACCCATACCATCCATGCGGGTTTACGCCATCACGAACGACGATCTCAAGGTTCGACGTGCCTATTAATGGCTCTCCCGAACCGATGTCTAAAAACTATCAGGTATCCAGTTCAGTTTTATTCAGTTTTATTCAGTTTTGTTCAGTTTTGTTCAGCGTTTTAGGGTCATACACTCCGTCTCCATTCCCCAGGATGGAAGCAGAAAAGCAGAACTTGAAGCGGACAAACGAAATCGGACAATAGCATTAAAGTGACAGTTATTGATTTTTCACCATTTTTTGGCTGTAAAATCAGACCGGTCCATACTGATTGATGTTTTCTTCAGAAGAACCCTTCGAAAAATGGTAATGGCGGGCAGTTGATGGCGCAACACCCGGCAAGAACCAGAACATGGTGCGGGGGGCAGAGACAGAGGTAAGTGACAATTCGTGACTTGTCGTAACACCCCAGGAATATTTAACAAATCCTATTTAGAGCGAATCGGGCAGGTCTTTAGTGTGATGCGGGAAATACTTTAGCGAGAACCCCCAATAACCTGTGATGAAATCCCGACTTATTATAGAACATAAGTTCATGTATTGTCAAGGGTAAACATATGATATTTGCCCATAAGCTTCCAGCGGAAATGAGGAGTAGAGCGCAAAAAATAATATCCCGGAAATTGCCCATAAATATTGTGGGATGCAAGAAAATAGTCCTGGAACAGGGTAGAATTAATACCCGGCTGCAAACTATAAATATTTTTGAACCGGGATAACATGCCAGAAAGATCAATATTCCGCATACTAAATTAGTATATATTTTTAGGATGGAATAAAAACCTTCTTTAGTGTAAAATAGAACTTGCGTTCGGTTTATTTGGAGAATAATAAAATATGGAATTTAAATTACAAGCCCCCTTTATTCCAACCGGAGATCAACCCGAGGCGATCCGCCATCTGGTTGAAGGCGTAAAACACGGGATGAAAAATCAGGTTTTACTCGGCGCCACCGGGACCGGTAAAACTTTCACGGTTGCATCCATCATCCAAGAAGTACAAAAACCGGCATTAATCATGGCGCACAATAAAACTCTCGCGGCCCAGCTTTATGCCGAGTTCAGAGAATTTTTTCCTCAAAATGCCGTTGAGTATTTTGTTTCATATTACGATTATTACCAACCAGAAGCTTATGTGCCACGAAATGATCTATATATTGAAAAAGAGACTGAGATCAATGAGGAAATAGAGCGGCTCAGGCTGGCTGCCACGACATCCTTACTATCCAGGAAGGATGTTATCATTGTTGCATCAGTTTCGTGTATCTATGGCCTGGGAAACCCGGAAGAATTTGGAAAAGGTACAGTCACTTTAAAGCGAGGGGAGATCTATCGAAGGAATGCGCTTATCCGACAGCTGGTGGAAAGCCAATACCAGCGCAACGATATTGAACTGCGCTCCGGCACGTTCCGCGTCCGAGGGGACACACTTGAAATCATTCCGGCATACCAGGACAGCCGTGGATATAAAATTGGTTTTTTTGGCGATGAAGTTGAAAGGATCATGGAATTCAGCCCTTTGACGGGTGAGATCTTTTCGGAACCCGTTGAAATTGCCATTTATCCAGCCAAACATTACCTCGCTGCAGACGAAAAACTTAAGGAAGCAATCGCAGATATTGAAATAGAGCTGGATGAGAGGGTGAAGCTTTTTAAGGAACAGGGTAAATTAATTGAGGCGCAACGCATAGAACAGAGGGCAAAGTACGATCTAGAAATGCTGAAGGAAGTGGGATATTGTTCTGGAATCGAAAATTATTCCCGCCATCTCGACCGGCGGACTGCCGGAACGCCACCCTGGACCTTGATCGACTTTTTACCTTCCGACTATTTGTTAATCATTGACGAAAGTCATATGACCGTGCCACAAATCCGAGGGATGTACAATGGGGATCGCTCCCGCAAAGAAACACTTGTGGAATATGGTTTTCGTTTGCCAAGCGCCTTAGATAACCGGCCACTCAAATTTTCGGAATTTGAACGTGTGATGGGCAATACCATTTACACATCGGCAACACCCGGACCTTATGAATTGGAGCATGCCGAGCAGGTAGTGGAGCAGATCATTCGTCCGACAGGGTTGGTGGATCCTGAAGTGGAAGTTCGTCCCAGTACAGGCCAGGTGGATGATCTGGTTACCGAGATCAAGGCCAGGTTAGAGAAGAAAGAACGAGTTTTGGTGACTACACTTACCAAGAGAATGTCTGAAGATCTGGCAGATTATCTAAAAGAACTCGGGATAAAAGTTCATTACTTACACTCAGAAGTGGAGACACTGGAGCGAATCGCGATCTTGCGTGATCTGCGGATGGGCGTTCATGATGTAGTCGTTGGAATTAACCTGCTTCGTGAAGGTCTTGATCTCCCGGAAGTCTCCCTGGTTGCCATTCTTGATGCTGATAAAGAAGGTTTCCTACGTTCTGGCACCGCGCTTATCCAGACGATTGGCCGGGCTGCCCGTCATTTGAACGGAAAAGTCATCATGTATGCAGACCGGATCACCGACTCGATGAGATTTGCATTGGACGAGACCAATCGCCGCCGGGTAAAACAAACCAATTTTAATAAGGAACATGGAATTGTGCCGGTGAGCATCCATAAAGCCATCCGAGATATTACAGACTCGCTTTCGGTGGAAGGACGCGAGAAAATTATGGCGGTGGGTGAGGAGAAAGGTACTTACCGGACCGGGAAGAATGCAGATGCTTCCAACCGAAAGGAATTGGAAAAACTGGTCGCGGAACTTGAGAGCGAAATGAAAGAAGCTGCTAAAAATCTACAATTTGAAAGAGCTGCTGCAATTCGTGATGAGATGTACGAACTAAAGTCGATCCTGGCTGATGATGCCAACCTAAAACCCTGGGAACGAATAAAGTTATTGGCCGGGAGTTGATAACTTTATATGAAAAAGCAAAAAGTCTGAAAGGCACCTACGACTTTCAGACTTTTTTATGCAGGGAAAAATTACTTTAAGCCAAGTGGGGATGATGTCTTTCCATCATGGCGTCAATTTGGGGAGCTACCATTCCAGCGAAGAACAATAATAGCGCCCCAAGAAAACTAACCCAAAATCCAATTCCCGGGTAAACGCGGAATTTTACCCAAATTCCCCACCAGGCTGATAAACTCATCAAGCTGATCAATCCGCTCAAAAGGAGGAGGTTCTTGTCATGGTTGCGCGCATAAGGTTGAAAAAACAACCTGAAAAGTACATAAATGGACAAGAGCAAGGGAATTACCAGCAGAATATTTGCCCACCAATATTTTCCTGTTAATAACATGGATAGGGAGCTTTTACCGCAAAGAACTCCTCCGGTGTTAAAGAAGGATTCAAAGTTTGCCAGGAAGAATGGTCTTGAAATGGATTTAGAAGCATCAATTGCAGGCGCACACCCCATTTCTTCAGCCTGGAGTTGTGCGACTTCGGTAGCCTGCCCGTTTCCCAATTCCATCACAGCAAGACCTCGACCGGTTGGTAGGAACAGGCCAACGACCAGGAAAAATGTTGCAGCAAGTGCCAGGTAAACAGATAATGGGCGGATCATATTGGCCTCCTTTATCTGGTTCACGCCAGTTTTGAATAACAAATCTTGCTAGAGAAATGTTAAACGGTCAGTCACTTTGAATTTAAGCGATGTAATCACATAAATATTATACAGCTTTGAGAAGATTATCACAAATAAAGGTCCAGAGTAAACCCCAGAGCTTTTGTTTATTCCTTTACCGGCACCAATAACACCGGTAAATGAGATTTACGAACCACATCCGGGGCGACAGAACGCGCCCAAAAGGCTCCCATTCCAGCTCTTCGATGAGTGGCTAACAATATAAGGTCTGCCTCAACACGGGCGGCGGTGGTAGCAATCATTTCTGCAGCGTCCCCTCGAGCAATTTCAGCCTTGGCACGAATACCAGCATCAAGAATTTCAGTCAAGTGTGTTTGCAGATGTTCTTTTGTAGTTTCTTCTTTGAAATCCAGGAAAGCGATGGCGGTTGCCGGGAGCATGGTACTCACTGCAGCGTCCTGACCACTTAAGGTGCCGATGGTAGGAACAACTGTTAACAAATATATTTCTGCATCATAAGCTTTGGCCAGTCCTATCGCAAAATGAAGGCTCTCATCATGCTTGGACTCACTATCCAAAGGTACAAATATTCTCCGCAAGGTAAAAGGTTGGTTATTGGTTGATTGGGGTTGGATCAAAAGAAGTGGAGTCTTCCCGCCGGCAACAACCTGTTGGGCAATATTTCCGAAAACAAAATCTCGAATTCCACTACTACCATGGGCACACATCACGATAAGATCAGGATTGAATTCTTCAGTAGAGTGCTGGATGATGCTGGCTGCCACGTCCTTTACCTGAGCCGTGTGTACATGTGTTTCGATTTTTATATCACCCGGAAAAGTATTTTCTGCAATATGACGTAAATACTCATCTGCTTCGTCAACCCTGGAAAGATGATGGTCACTGTGGATGACCTGAGGGGCATCCTTTTCTATGATGTGAATGAGGGTGATTGGAGCATTAAGAGTCTTCGCGAGTGATTCGGCAGGGCTGAGAGCCGCCTCAGCCAACTTTGATCCATCCAAGGGAATCAAGATATTCTTAAACATGATCAACTCCCGACCGTCAGTTGATATATAAGGAAGAAATTCAATAAAATGATCAAAACAGCAATCAAACTCGCCAGCAAGGTAGTGATCCGCCTGTTAACCAATTCCCCCATGATATCCCGATTGCGTGTAAATTGGATCAGGGGGATGATGGCGAAAGGCAACCCGAAACTGAGCACGACCTGACTAATCACCAGAGTTCGGGTGGGATCCAGGCCAGAAGCAATTACCAATAAAGAAGGCAAAATCGTCACTGCTCTTCTGATCCACGAGGCTATATGTTTATGTAAAAACCCCTGCATGATAACTTGACCGGCCATAGTGCCGACAGATGAAGACGAGAGGCCACTTGCCAGTAACGAAACACCAAATATCACTTGTGATGCTTTTCCGAGAAGTGGCTCAAGTGTTCGGTGGGCTACCTCAATGCTTCCGACATTGGTCATGCCGGTTTGATGGAAGGTTGCCGCAGCCATAATCAACATGGCCATGTTGATAAAGCTGGCCGCTCCCATTGCCACAACAACATCAATAATCTCAAAACGGAAGAGTTTTTGTTGCAGTTTTGAATTACTGACGACAATTCGATCTTTTGTTAAGGCTGAATGCAGGTAGATGGCATGTGGCATAACCGTAGCGCCCAGAATACCCGTGGCAAGTAAAACGCTTTCTGTCCCGGAGAAATGAGGAACTACCGCATGATAAAGGACATCACCCCAATTTGGCTTGATCAAAAATATTTCAACCAGGTAACTAAAGCCCACAACACCCACCAGGGCAGTGATGACCGCCTCCAGGGGTCTAAAACCATAGCGTTCAAGACCGAGGATCAGAAAAGTGATTATGGCGGTCAATATGCCTGCCCAGAATAATGGAATTCCGAATAGTAGATAGAAACCTAGAGCAGCGCCCAAGAATTCGGCCAAGTCTGTGGCGATAGCTACAAATTCTGCAATTATCCACATCACCCAAACCAACCAGGTGGGATATTGGTCCCGGCAATGTTCGGCCAAATTTTTTCCACTAGCGATGCCGAGTTTTGCGGAGAGCGATTGTAAAAGCATCGCCATCAAATTTGACCCTACGATCACCCAAAGTAATTCGAGGCCGAATTTCGCGCCACCTTGAATGTTGGTGGCGAAATTTCCCGGATCCATGTAGGCAACACTGGCGATGAAAGCTGGGCCCATAAAAGGGAGCAACCTCGCAAGCCAACCCTTTTTACTTGTGCCTGATAAAACTTCCTTGGCACTTCTAACGGTATGAGAATCTTCCGGATTTATCTCACTGTGATCGATCTTTGGCTCTATCAAAAAGGCACCTCCTTATTCTTCAAGGTAACTAACGATAAAGGCTGGTAATAAATTCAGAGAACAACACTAATTGAGCTAAATTATGAATTAGGTAAACCTAAATTAGAATTCTATTACAGAAGCAAAATGGAGTCAAGCAAATTGATAGTTCATTGATAATGACAGCTTTTATTGTTATCACAAACCGGTTCAGTTAAAGGACAGGAGAGCGGAGCACCTGCAGGCTGACTTTCATAAATGCTATAGTTATCCAGTCGAAAGACCGCCCAGGCTTTGATAAATCCATTAGACTTGCAACCAACAACCATCACATCAGTAGAATTTGGGATTTCTGCAGGGGAAGTTCTAGGAAGTATGATTTCGTTTTGGCCATTCTGACCAATTACCGTCAAAAATGTGCGCGGGTAAGGTAGTGGATGATAAAAATTATAGACACTAATATCCAGGCCTTGATCTTTATTAAACTGCCGCGGGTATAAAGCTCGACCTGTCATGATGATCGCATTTTCAGTTTGGAGAAAGCTATTGAGCTTTTCTGTTGAGAGACCCAACTTTTTCCCGGAAAGGGTAAAAAGTAAATTAGCCTGTTCAGTTGTTGATTGTTCATGGAAGCGGGTGGGGAATATGTATTGTGAGAGTGGTATCAGTGACCCAAATGCGTATGAGGCCACCAGAACGATGACCAGTGTCTTCCACCATTCTTTTTGGGAAGGAATAATTCCGGATGGAGATGGAATATAGTCGATCGACTTAAGAAATAACCCCAGCACAAGCCCGAATATTGTCATCAATCCCAGGAAATAATAAATCAAAATTACCCAATCGACCGGGACGAGATAACGACCGCCGGAGGTACGGGCCAAGGCATTCACGCCAAAATAAGAAACCATGATGATCAGCGGCAACAGCCCGGCCAACCTGGTGCTTTTATAAGCCGCACCCAACCCGAGCGCGAGGATTAGCAGGTTGAGGGGTATCAATAATTTGGCCCAGATTGTGAGGCTGCCATCCCAGTACGGTTTCCAGAAATCATCGGTTTTTTTTACAACGGTGCGCGGATCCAAGTTGAAGGGAGTGTTCGGTAACGGTTGAACCGAGGTGACGAGATTGTTTAGAAAATTATCCCCAACAAAAACCCATACAGGCTTTTCTTCCAGCTTGCTTTGATCAAGCCGCGCAAGATGGGCCGATCCAGCGGGATATTCGGAAATTGGTTGGAAATTTGACCCTTGGGGGTTGAGAATCTGGGGATAACGCTGCCGGATGACATCCTCGATCCGTACGCGATAAAGGTCAAGGATCGATACGTTTTGTCCGCTAAATTGTATCCAGGGCAAAATCCCAAGGAAGGCGGAAGTGACAAACAGGCTGCTAATTACCACCCATAAGGCAGGCTTGTGGCGATAAGCCCATAGCGCAAGAACAATGAAAACCGGAATAACTACAAGAGTATGGGGCCGGAGAAGTGATGATAGACCGATGGTTAGTCCGGCAAGTAACGCCAGGTGCCAATGAGTCCTTGGATTTTGCTGCCATTTGATCAACAAAAGCAAAGCGACCGCCAACAAAACTGCTGTTGGAAATTCGGTGAGCATCTGTTTTTGATGAGCTGTTTCAATAATATTTCCGATGTTGATCTGGTTAATACCGCGAAGTATTGTCAAAATGGCAAGGCCAGCACCTGCAGAACGAGTGGAAATATTTTTCCCAATCAGGAATATTAACGCAGGCAGGATCGCGAAAATACCCGCCTGAATTTTCATTAATAGGGAATAATTTTGACCACCAATTGCATGCAGCAGGGTTAGAAAGGCCGGATAAAGGACACGGTCAAAAAAACCATGGTTGTTAATTCCCTGACCAATAAGCGCAAATTGACTCATCAGGTCGTAGTTCCTGGCGTCGTAATCCGGGTACATCTCAAAATTAGGCGCGACCGGAGTTGTAACCAGAAAATCCGGTTTAACCGGTTCCTTTGCCCATAAGTAGGCTGAAACCAGCCAGATCAGAAGAAATAAAATAACGTCAATTAATCTGGACTTCGACCGAAGGAGGAGTGGCCATTTCTTAAATCCAAGGGTGAGAGCAACTCCTATCAATAACGCGAATATGACCTGGAAGGTTAAGACCGGGACTCCGGCTCCATACCAAAAATCTTCATCCGCTGGTGTTACTCCAACCACTCGATGAAATGAAATCCATGCCAATAAAGTGAAAATTACCGCGCAAATCCCAGCCACCAGAAAAGTGATTTTTTGGTCCTGGATATGCTCGATCCAATCCTTAAGGTGAACTCCATAAAGCGATGACAATAGTAGAAATATGGCTATAAAAAAAGCGGCAGTGAGCCAGATAATAAATGGGTAAGCCCGTAAAAAGTAATAATAAGCTCCCCCAAAACTTTCCAGCGGCGTCCACGCCAACACCCATCCGATCAGGAAACCCAGTAATGATATGGCTAAAAGGATGAGCTGAAGCTTTTTACTGGCATGTTTGCGCCACCATTGTGCCCCCCCAATTTTCTTATAGGTTTGATAGGCTAGAATGCAAAATACTATTCCAATGAGAAATGAAAAACCCAGTGTTAGTACACGCGTGAACCCAATTTTGCCACCTAAGAATTCCCGCAATCCTACAAAAAAAATACCTGCGGCGCAAAATAGAAAAAAAAGGCTGGTAATTTTGTAATTGGGCTTCCAAATGGTATCGGTTTCGGCAATCATAATTTATGGTTCGGTGGATAATTGCTGATCGGCTTTTATTTCAACATCGAGATCATTCGAGCTTTTTGGGATATCAGGTTTGCCCGATTGACCGAACCAGGACCTTAACACCGGATTGGGCTGGATAGCGAAGTGGTTGATCAGGATAGGAAAAATCACTCCGGCGATATAGGATAACCAATATGAGAGCACCTGATCATTGGTGAGATTAAATATCTTCTCGCCCCAGGATTCTTGTATAGGTACATGGAAGATCAGAATAAAGATAGAGGCCTGACCAACATATCGAAACGCTGCCGAGAGTTGCCTAATTCTTTCAATTTGCCTGGCAATGGCTAGGGTTAAAGTGATGCCCAGTAAGGCCTCAAGCGTGTTGATGGGTAATGATTGGTAAAAGCGGGTATTGAAATCTATGGTTTGAGGAAGGAAATAAACCATTGAAACAAGGCCAACGGCACTACCTATCAAAGTAATCGGATGGGCAAAGATCTCTCCAGAGAAGACTTTATTTACCTCGCAACCCATGATAAAGAAAAAACCGCTAACCAGCAGTAGGTCAATGCTCAGTGGTAATCCAAACAGGGTGAGATTCCGTCCAAAAATGGATATGGAAAAAGGCCAAAAAATTCCAAGGAACGTTACACCGATAGAAAGCATAATAATAAGAGTTAACCAGATCACCCAGGGGATCTTGATGCGCTTTACTGCCAGGTAAAACCCATAAGCGAAAATATTCAAGGCGAATAAATGCGGAAGGAACCATAATTGGACCCAATCGATATAATGCCCATTCGCATACATGGCCTTGAGGACCCTTGCGGTGGCAACATCAAAATTGACTTTGGTAAAAGACAAGGTCATAAAAAATATGATCAAAATGATGACAAGGTAGGGTTGAATTAATGATCTAAAACGTCTTCGCAGGAGTGTCAGGAACGGTATTTCCGTTTTAAAGAACATTCCCGATACAAAGAAAAACAGTGGCATGTGGAAAGCATATATAAGCTTGTAAAAAAAGGGGGATACCAAACCAAAATCATTGTGCCCCATCACTACCAGGAGAATGCCGATGCCTTTAGCGATATCAATATATTCTATTCGCTTAGCCATTATTCCTGCCTCTTCGATGCTTGATTAGTTGACATAATCATACCACGCTGAAAGGATTCCTATTTTATTTTTAAATTTTTACTTGCGGATATTCCTTCGTTAGTGTAAAAAATAATACGAAAGTAACATATGTTTAGACGAATCTCTGCCCCTAATTAATATTTGTGATAATATGTGTTTTTTGAGGTTCCGAAAATTTTGGGGTAGGATGCCTGGTAAATTAGAAAAAGCAAAAATTGATGGAAATTCCTTCAAGTATGAGGTGGCCGATGAATCGGAAAACCAGACTTTTTTCAATATTCATTTTGATATGTTCGCTATTTTTGGTTGGCTGCGGTGGTTCGAATGCGGGTAAACCAGCCAGTTCTATAAGCATTGAAATGAGCGAATTTAAATTTGATCCAACATCAATGATAGTCTTTGCCAACCAAGAAGTAACGCTCAATTTGACCAATAACGGTGCGGTTGTCCACGATTTTACAATTTTGAATAAAGGCACAAAAGCAGCAGTGCCATTCGATAAAGAAAAACAAGCTGCAGATATTCTGGTCGAATTCAGGGTGGAACCAAACAAGAGCGGAACTTATAAATTTACTTTGCCTGAAGCAGGCGACTATTCAGTGATATGTGCCGTCCAGGGTCACATGGAATCGGGGATGGTTGCCACTATGACGGCTGTGAACAAATAATTCGAAATCGACATCGACAAAAAATAATTGTTGGTCCACATGCCCGAACAAATCAGCAGCAATTCCAACGCGCTCATAAAGTTAGCTCGATCTTTAAGACAGAAAAAAGCTCGTGACGAAAACTCTTTGTTTTTTGTTGAGGGTATTCTCCATGTTGGTGAAGCTGCCGAGGCTGGGTGGAAGTTCGAGGTATTGTTTTATTCCCCAGACCGTTTGAAAAGTGAATTCGGACGCCAATTGGTGGAGCGACAAATTCAACTGGGCGTCCGATGTTTTTCTGTGACCGAGAGAGTATTTGAGTCGGTTTCCGAAAAGGAAAACCCTCAGGGGATTGCCGCAATTGTTCACACACGCAATCTTGAACTTATAAAAGAGTTCACTGCAGGGTTGTATGTCGCGATTGTTTCTCCACAAGACCCTGGAAACATTGGGACTATCTTGAGAACGATGGATGCTGTTGCGGCTGACGGATTGATACTGCTGGATGGGGGAGTTGACCCGTATCATCCATCAGCGGTAAGGGCGAGCATGGGCGCCATTTTTTGGAAACCATTTTATGAAACCGAATTTTCATCTTTTTCTGCCTGGGGAAAAGCGAGCGGGATCCGAATTATCGGGACATCTGCGCACGCGGCGATCGATTACCGGCAGATCAAACTGGATCCTCGACCCACCGTTTTGCTAATGGGTTCGGAGCAAAAAGGACTTTCAAAAGAACAAATGGAAATTTGTGGCGACTTGATCTCAATCCCAATGCGAGGACGAGCAAGTTCATTGAATTTGGCCGTAGCTACAGGGATATTGTTATATGCGATGAAGGGTTGAAATTTTATTAAACCGACAGAACTGATTAGTTTTTGAACAGTTCTTATGTCAGAATTTTTTCTTAGGAGGCAACAATGGCAGGCAAAAAACAAGGAGTAATAGGAATTCTAACTGGCGGAGGCGATGTTCCGGGGCTGAATCCGGCGATACGCGCAGTCACAATCCGCGCTCTACGTGAAGGTTATAAGGTGATTGGCATTCGGCGGGGCTGGGGCGGTTTAACTGATATCATCCGAGATAAAGATGCCGATAATAGCAACAACTTTCAAGTTTTGAATGAGGAAATCGTGAATCGCGCCGGTCGTACAGGAGGAACATTTCTCCATACTTCCAGAACTAACCCAAGCAAAATGAAGGCTGACGATGTTCCGATGCAATATCGAGACAAGTTCACTGAGCCTCGAAATGACCTAACACCTGAAGTGTTAAAAAATCTGGATTACCTGGGTGTGGATTATCTCATCCCGATCGGCGGCGACGATACATTGAGTTACGGCGTCAGGTTATACCAGGAAGGCGTTAAGGTCGTAGCAATTCCGAAAACCATGGACAATGACGTACCAGGTACGGATTACTGCATAGGTTTTAGCACCTGTGTAACCAGAACGATTGCGCTTACAAACATTTTGCGAACCACTGCAGGGTCACACGAGCGCTTTTTGATACTGGAAGTTTTTGGGCGATATGCAGGATTCACAGCGATCCTGCCAACCATGGCTGGTGCCGCAAACCGGTGTGTCATACCGGAATTTAAATTCAATATCGAACATCTCACCGAATTGTTAAGTCGTGACAGGATGCAAAACCCCAGCCGCTATTCAGTTGTACTGGTTTCAGAAGGTGCAACTTATGATGGTGGCGACATGGTGTTCGAGGATAGTAAGACTGACGCATATGGGCATGCGAAATTGGGCGGGATTGGTGATCTGGTTGGAGACCGTCTGAAAGAAATTTCACCGAAATTCAATGGCGGGCAAACAGTGGATGTCGTCACCCAAAAGCTCGGATACATGGTGCGTGGTGGTGATCCTGATGCAATCGACTCCATTGTTCCGATGGCGTTTGGCAACCTGGCTTTAGATTTGATCTTGAAAGGCGTACATGGGCGCCTGGTGGTTTTGA
>DASXUZ010000026.1:0-7768 GCA_036504555.1 Prolixibacteraceae bacterium
TTTTTTATACCAACCAAAAAGGTACAGGTAAATGTTCATCAAAAAATATTTGAATCCATTCAGGATAATATCCTTGAAACCTACTCTCCGGGTATCTGTTCAACCAATTGGGTGGATATTGACAACGATGGTGATGAAGACCTTTTTATAGGTAATAAGGGTTACAATAAAAGTAACTTGTTTATAAATAAAATGGCTGAGACTGGTCAGCCAACTTTCGAAGCAGCCGCATCCGAGGGTCTATGGGCTGATTCGCTTTCGGTAAGTGCTTCTTCGTTTGGCGATTACAACAATGATGGGCTGGAAGATTTGGCCGCTTTCAGTGATCAGGGGAGCCTTGGGCTTACTCTTTTTGAAAATGCGGGGAATCTCAAGTTTAATAAAAGGGAAATTGCGGTCAGTTTAAATAAGACCCCTCTGGAAATCTTGCAGAGTTGTTCATGGGTAGATTTGAATCATGATAATTACCTTGATCTGGTCTTTGGATATTACCAGGGAGCTCGTGATGAGGGAGGTATTGGCACTGGAGTAGAACTACTAAACAATAAGGGTGTCTTGGGTTCGAGTCTTTTAAATTGTGGGGTATACAATGGGAATTTACTTTTTTCTGATATTTTGAAAGAGAAGGGAACTGAGTTAATCCGTACGTATGGTAATTTTGGTATCCTGGTCGAAAACGGGAACTGTAAAATGGATTGGCCTAATTTTAAGTCGTTGTATGATTTGAATCAATATTCCGTTTTAAAACCCATTACACCTTCTTTGGGTGATTTTGATAATGACCTGGATTTGGATATATTTTGTCCAATCCACAATCCTTTATTTTATACTACAGACAATAGAAATTTGTTCCTTGAAAATAATTCAAATACATTTCAAGAAAGGACTGACCTTAGCCCTGTGTTGAAGGAAGTCGATAGCACCAGTGGAAGTGTCTGTTTTGATTTTGACAATGATGGTGATCTTGACCTGGCCGTATCAAATGCAGCGGGGAAGAATGAACTTTACAGGAATCTATTCATGGAGACCGGCAAATTGGCTTTTGAACCAATGATTGATGATGTTTTTGAGAACGAAATTGGTAATTGGATCGGAATCTCAGCCAGTGACATTAATTTGGATGGATCACTCGATCTGACAACAGTTTCTACTTCCGGTGTTCACTTTTCAATGAATAAGATGAAAGGAAACAATTGGTTGTCAGTTAAATGTACAGGGAAAGTTTCAAATGGTTCTGCCATTGGTGCCAAGGTGTATGCCATCGCTGCGATTAATGGAAAAAAGACCACCCAATACCGTGAGATATTGGCTGCCTCGGGCGAAACCAGCCTTAATTCGAAGCTCTTGCATTTTGGTTTGGGCAACGCATTAAAAGTGGATTCATTGATTATCAAATGGCCATCGGGTGTTACCAATGTTTTAACAAACCTGATGGTCAATAAATACATGGAGGTCACTGAATTTTTTGAACAGATCCCACTGGCAAACGCAGGCAATGACCAGACTGTTAATGAAATGGAGATGGTTTACCTGGATGGTTCAGCATCCTCCGACGCGGATGACAATGTGCTAAGTTACAGATGGACAGCACCCCTTGGAGCGATATTGAGTGCATCAAATGAAGTTAATCCAACATTTATCGCACCAGATGTAAGAGTCGATACCCCTTTTACTTTTACACTAGTTGTATCCGATGGGGTCAATGAATCACCCGTGGATCAGGTGACCATTACCATCAAACAAATCAATAAGGCTCCGGTAGCCAAGGCAGGGCCAGATCAGACAATTACAGAAGGAATGAGCATTAGATTGAACGGTTTGTCATCTACCGACCCGGATGGTAATCCACTCATTTATAAATGGACGGCTCCGGCAGGCATTTCACTGAGTGCGACCAACGTGCCCAATCCGACATTCATTGCACCCATTACTGGCCAACCTGCAAGTTATACCTTTGATTTGACTGTCAACGATGGGTGGATTGATTCTCCCATGGACCAGGTAATTATAAAGGCAAAGAATATCAACAAACGACCTGTTGCAAATGCTGGAATTGATAAGCGTGTTCATGAATGGGAAACGGTAGTCCTGAATGGCACTGCTTCCTATGATGCAGACGTGGACAGACTCTTTTTCTATTGGACAGCTCCTGTTGGTATCAAGCTTGATTCAGAGTATTTTATGAGCCCCAGATTCTTAGCACCCCAGGTGAAAAATGATTCCATTCTTACTTTCTCATTGATGGTGAGTGATGGCAAGCTGAATTCTGATACGACAAGGGTGAGAATTACGGTTGTCAATGATACGATGGTTGATATTTCAAATACCGTACTATCGTCCGTGGAATTCTACCCCAATCCTTCAACGGGTATTGTGAATGTTGAAGTGATTCATCATTTAGATAATCCATTCAAGGTATCAGTTACCAATATGATGGGGGCAGAAGTATTTCGAAAAGAAATCGGGAGTGAAAAGAAATTTCAAATTAACCTATCCGGTCTAGTTGATGGCATCTATTTGCTAAAAGTCAGCAATGGGGTTCGGTACAATGTCAATAAGTTGGTAATCAGTAAGTAATCAGACAATACAAGGTTGATACGACGCTACAATAATTCTTTCCGGTAGCAAATACTATCAGCCATGCCGATATACTGGCCATAGTTTTCAGTCCGCACATAACCTGCAACAGTGTAAAGGCGGATGGCTTCCACCTGCCTGATGCCAGTTTCAAGGACTGCCTTGGTAAAACCTTCTTCAAGGGCCCATTTCTCCAATTCCTGAAGCAGAGCCGCTGCCAATTGCCTGCCCCTCATTTCAGGTAAAATAAACATGCGTTTCATCTCCACCGTCTCATCGTCAAAGCGTTTGAAGCACCCGCATCCAACTGGCTTGTTTTCAACATATACCACCAAGGCATGATTGATATGATCAATCTTGTTGTACTGATGATACAGGTTTTGGGTTTCCCCGTTTCGAATCATCAAATCTGCGTCCAGGGCATTGACCATGCTTCTAAAATCGGGATGTGCGTTGCTTGTTCTGAAAAGTGTGGACGATTGATTTTGGTCTTTTGGCATCATTTGTGAAGGTAATTATATTGGTTTTTTAGGAACCCAAAAATAGAAAATAAATCTGTGTGATTTCTTAAACTTAAAGGGTGACTTCCTATCCCCACTTTGAGTTTAAGTAAAATAAATCGCTAACTTAGTAGTTTATATAAATAAAACGAATATGCGTAGATTGATCATTTTTATATTTCTTCTTTTATCGGGAAGCATCATTGCACAGAATACGGTAAATCAAGTGGATGCACAAGGAAGGAAACAAGGTTTCTGGACAAAAAAGGATACGGGCGGAAAATTGTTGTACCAGGCAACTTTTAAAGACGACAAGCCGGTAGGCGAAATGAAGCGCTTTCATTCCAATGGAAAAATAAAAGCAGTGCTGAATTTTATTGAGGGCAGTGAATTGTCGGATGTGAAGCTTTTTGATGAAGGGGGACATCTGGTTGCACAGGGTAAATACATCGGACAAAAGAAAACAGGTGAATGGAACTATTTTTTGGATACCAAAGTGGTATCCACTGAGAATTACCTGAACGGACAAAAGAACGGGATAAGTAAACGCTTTTACAAAACAGGGGAATTGCTGGAAGAATCAAATTGGAAAGACGACCTGCTGAATGGAATTTACCGCTCATTTTATCAGGATGGCAAGGTTTATATGGAATGTAAATACACCCAGGGGAAGCGAAACGGCCCATTTAAAACCTGGTTTGCAGAAGGGGCACTTGAACTGGATGGTTTATATGCCAGCGACGTGCCCGACAAGGATTGGCTGTATTACGACAGGTCGGGGACTCTTTTATATACCCTGAAATATGATAAGGGTAAATTGTTGAATCCAGAAGTGCAGGATAGCATTGATGCGGTTCAATTCAGCAATTACAAAACCAAGGGGAACAACATTCCAGATCCTGAGAAATTTATGCAAAACCCAGAGGAATATATGAATCTGATCAAATCACGTTAATTTTCCACTATGAAAATCAGGCTAGTACTCTTACCGGTTTTTTTGTGTCTGCAATTGGGATTGTTGGCCCAGGATGCTCCTGATACCTATTGGGTAAAGCTGAAAGACAAAAATGGAACACCGTTTCAGATCAGCCATCCGGAAGCTTTTCTATCACAGCGATCAATCGACCGCCGGCTCAGGCAGCAAATTCCCATCGAAGAAACCGATCTGCCCGTTTCACCCCTGTACCTGGATAGCTTGAAAAGATTGGGCCTTGAGCTGGTCCACACCTCCAAATGGCTGAACGGGGCAACTGTCAGAACTGCCGATACCATCCTGGTCAAGGCCATCGGTGCTCTTTCGTTTGTTCAATCCGTTGAGCTTACCAAGCCTGGGGTGATCAAAAAATCGGCGATCATCAAGTTCAATGAAGATCAGTTGAATGCCGACATCCCGATAGCTGACTATGGAATTGCTTACAATCAATTGAACCAGTTAAATGGCCAGTATTTACACAACAAGGGTTTCCGGGGGAAAGGCATCCAGATTGCTGTGTTGGATGCAGGCTTCTGGAAAGTAAATGAAATTGCTTCATTTGATAGTCTGCGCAATGAGAACCGTATTTTAGGGGTACACGACTTTGTGAATCCCCAATCAGATATTTATAGTCAGGATAGGCATGGAATGAGTGTGCTTTCAACCATGGGAGCCAATACTCCGGGGACCTTGGTGGGCACATCTCCCGAGGCCTCCTTTTACCTGTTTCGTACAGAAGATGCAGTCACTGAATACCTCATTGAAGAGGATAACTGGGTTGCTGCGGCTGAGTTGGCCGATAGCGCAGGGGTCGATGTGATCAACTCCTCGCTGGGTTATTACAATTTTGATGATCCCCAAATGAATCATCCTTTCTCTGACATGAACGGTAAAATTACCAGGATCACCCAAGGGGCCAATATGGCGTTTGACAAGGGAATCCTTGTTTTTACAAGTGCCGGCAATGAAGGCAATGTTGTCTGGAAACGCATCATTGCACCCTCTGACGGGGAGAATGTGATTGGAGTGGCTGCTGTAGACAAGGCAGGCAGAAGGGCTTCATTTAGTTCGATGGGCCCTGCTTATGGAGGGGCTGTAAAACCCAACCTGGCTGCCCAGGGAGCCTTGACTTTCCTGGTAACCAGCAGCGGTGTAGTCGGTTATTCAAGCGGTACCTCATTTTCGTCACCTGTATTGGCCGGAATGGGTGCTTGTCTGCTACAGGCAAACCCGGAGGCTAGTGTAAAGCAAGTAAAATTGGCCATCGAACAAAGTGCTGACCAATATAACCAACCCGATTCGCTGTTGGGATTCGGAATCCCTGATTTCCAGAAGGCTGACCTGATCCTGAAAAATACAGGGATGAAATCAATGATAGCGGGTGTAACCTGGGAAGTGTCGCCCAACCCCTTTTCTGATTATTTATTTATCAGGACCCTGGACTCTTTGAGATTTGGAACTTGCAGGGTCAGCATTCACTCCTTGCAAGGAGTCAATCTGTGGGACTCAACTTTTAGCAGCTCTGAAAACCTATTGTTGAAGAATCTGGGTCACTTACCCAAAGGTTTTCTAATCCTGACCATTCATTCGGGAGACAAGGAAGAACAATATAAATTGATAAAAACTACCCAATGAGCGAATTGCAGGTTACTCTTTCTGAATTGCAGCGCAAGGTAAAAGGTAGTTTGGAAGATTTATTTTCAATGCCCGTATGGGTCAAAGCCGAAATCAGTGAGATGACGGTCAACCGCAGTGGCCATTGTTACCTTGATTTGGTGGAAACAGAGGAGGGATCGGATGCCGTCATTGCCCGATGCCGCGCCACCATCTGGTCATACACTTTCCGCATGCTGAAGCCTTACTTTGAAACCACTACCGGGCAAGCATTCACCCAAGGGTTGAAAGTGCTTTTGCAAGCCAAGGTTGAATACCACGAAGTGTATGGTTTCAGCCTCAATATCCGCGATATCGATCCTGTTTATACCTTGGGTGACATGGCCCGGCAACGCCGCGAGATCATTCTCCGGCTTGGAGAAGCCGGTGTACTTGATATGAACAAGGAATTGGAATTGCCTTTGGTTCCACAGCGCATTGCAGTTATTTCATCTCCCACTGCAGCTGGGCTACAGGATTTTCTGGACCAATTACACAATAACCCCCATCAATTTGTCTTTTATACCAAACTCTTCCCTGCAGTCATGCAGGGCATTGAAGCCCCCCGCAGCATCACGGCCGCCCTTGAACAGATTTTTCGCTACGAAGAACTGTTTGATGCAGTGGTGATTATCCGCGGAGGAGGAGCTCAGATCGACCTGGCCTGTTTCGATCATTACGAGCTGGCATTCAATGTGGCCCAATTTCCACTTCCTGTGATCACAGGCATTGGACACGACAAAGACGATACGGTGATTGACCTGGTAGCACATACCCGCATGAAAACCCCTACCGCGGTTGCGGAGTTCCTCATTTCAGGAGCCTTACAGTTTTCGCAGCAATTGGGTGAACTAGAAAAACATTTTATGGACCTGGTGAATGGTCAGCTGGAGGAGAATCACAAGCGGCTGAACGATGCGGCTGATCAATTGAGTTTGCTGGTAAACCGAATGATCGTCAACCAAACCAACCGTTTGAATATTGCCCGCATTCATCTGGCAAATCAATCAGAAGCTTACCTGAAGAACCAGTTTTCGGAATTTAAAGGATTGACTACCGACACCAGAAATCAAATCAGCCGTTTTGTCACCCGTCAAAACCATTTGCTCGAACAATCAGGCAACCAACTCAATTACATGTTTCGTGGGCAGGTTTTGAAAAACAGGAACCGACTGATCCAATTTCAGCAATTGGTGAAAATCAGAACACTTGAAATCTTTCGCTCAGAAAGCAGAAATCTCAGGCAAATAGAGGAAAAGCTTAGGCTGGTCGATCCTCAAAATATCCTAAAACGTGGCTACTCGATGACAACGATCAACGGAAAGATTTTAAAATCTGTCAAATTGGTCAGAGTAGGCGACCTTTTGGAAACCCGCCTAGGCGATGGAAGTATTGCAAGCAAGGTAGAGCGATTGGCGAAAAATGAGAAATGAAGAATAATAAATAAAAAAACCTCCACGTTGATCAGTGCGATAACTTGGAACTTTGAACTTGAAACTTTAAACTAAATAAATATGGCAACGAAAAAAGTAACTTACAAAGAAGCAATCACAGAGATTGAAGAAATTCTGGAGAAAATTGAAAATGAAGAACTCGATGTCGATGAACTGTCGGAACAAGTCAATCGTGTCTCCGCACTGATTGGTATCTGCAAAGACAAACTGCACAAAACCGAGGCAGAAGTAGAGAAGATTTTGAGTGATATGAACCAGTAAGCATTCATCCATTCAATTATTTAGTAAGATAGCCATTCAGCCTGATTCATTCAGCGCCAGCTCCCAGCTTGTCGCTCACAGGAAGAGTTGATCGTATGTATAAATAATTCACCTTGTTTCTTTGTTTGAAGAAATGAATCATCTGTATTGTTAAAAGGTACAGAACAAGCGTACCCGTGCCTTGCCGGATTGTAAAAAACTGTCCGTATGACTTTCTTTATTACCCATCAATTTGGGCACTTTCATCAATGCTATCCCTTCCTTCTTTGATATGGCCCGAGCCTCTAAATGGGTTCTGCCACTCTTTGGCCGTTGCCCGAACTATTCCATCTGTAATGTATCTGTAATCT
>DASXUZ010000027.1:0-3111 GCA_036504555.1 Prolixibacteraceae bacterium
AATTTGGAAATGGCATTAAAAATACTTAAAAAAGATTTCTATAATTTTTAGAAATCAGGGAGGGCAGAGGTATATGGAAGAAAAACTTGAGAAGTTGAAAACGCTCATTGCCGAAGTTGCAGATATTAATCACTCAATCGCGCTTTTAACATGGGACCAACAAGTATATATGCCGTCAGGCGGGGCGGAAGAACGGGGTTGCATGCTCGGCACGCTCGAAAAAATTGCGCACGAAAAATTCACTTCGGATGAAGTTGGTTCATTACTTGAAGAATTGAAAGAAAGACTTCCTGAACTAGATCCGGACGGCGAAGATTTTCGGATCATCACTGTAACAATAAAAGATTTTGAAAAAGTATCCTGTGTTCCAACTCACTTTGTGGAAGAAAAAGCGCATGTTGTGGCTAAAGCTCAAAGTGCTTGGATGAAAGCTCGAGGCAACTCAGATTTTTCAGCCCTGCTCCCCCACCTTGAAAGAATCGTTGAACTAAGCCAACAGTATGTAACCTTCTTTCCAACTGCCAATCACCCATATGATGTACTGGTTGACCAATTTGAACCGGGGATGAAAACAGAGGTTTTAAAAAGTTTGTTCGATACCTTGAGGCCTCCTCAAATTGAGCTTATCCGTGCAATTGGACAATGCCAACAAATTGATGATGGATTTTTACATCAAGATTATGATGAAGAAAAGATGTGGGAGCTGAGTCGCAAGGTTGCCGGTGATTTCGGTTATGACTGGAAGCGTGGCAGGCAAGATCCTACTGCCCATCCTTTTTGCCAAAGTATGGGCCCAGATGATGTGCGGATCACTTCGAGATGGGTTCCAAAAATGCCTTTCGCGTTGCTGTTCGGCACAATGCACGAGACTGGGCATGCACTTTACGAGCAAGGCGTAGGGAGAACCTGGAGCCGAACTGCTCTTGAGGGGGGAACTTCGCTTGGTATGCATGAATCTCAAAGTCGATTGTGGGAGAACCTGGTGGGTAGATCACGAGTTTTCTGGGAATGTTATTATCCAATCGTGCAAGCTAGTTTTCCTGCGCAACTTTCAAATGTAACTCTTGACCAGTTTTTCCGAGCGATCAATAAGGTAAGCCCGGGAAATATCCGAATCGAAGCAGATGAGGTCACTTACAACCTCCACATTATGTTGCGTATGGAGCTAGAAATTGGTCTAGTAGATGGCTACATTATCGCAAAAGAACTCCCTGAAATATGGAATGAAAAAATGAGAGAATACCTGGGAATCGTTCCACCTGACGATGCCCGAGGTGTGTTGCAAGATATTCATTGGTCCGGTGGAATGCTGGGCTACTTCCCAACCTATGCACTAGGAAACTTGATTTCAGCACAACTGTGGGAGAGATTTAAGAAAGTTAACCCTGAGTTGGAAGACCAAATCAGAGCGGGTGACTTTTCATCACTGCTTTCATGGCTGCGAGTAAAAATTCATCAATATGGCCGAAAATATGAATCACCTGAACTGGTCAAACGTGTAACCCAGTCGGATATTGATCCAAATGCATACATTCATTATCTGGAATCGAAATATAGTGAAATTTATGGTCTATTGGAATATCCATAAAAGTACCCGGTGAAAAAACAACTTTATTCCGGCTTAAGTACTATTGGGAAAAGATTAACGGAAAAAAATGCAAAACAGATTTTTCAGACAGGTAATCACAATAATTTTGATCTCCTTGCTCCTGGGCTGCGTACGAGCGCCAAATGTCCCCAAGATCAAGCAGGGTGAAATAACTTTGATTCCGATGGTTTCCGGGACTGCAACCATGGGAACATCAGCGATCATATTGACACCAGCCTTTCAAGACCAGGGAACACTTTTACCAGACGGTTCCAAAACAATGACACCTATCGTCCCAACGATTGACCCAACCTACCTGGTTTTGCCAACCGTGACACCAACACCGACTATTGATGTCGGCACAATGTTGCTGAGGATCGTATCGCCGGGACCGATGTCGAAAATTGTTTCTCCGCTGGAACTCATCGCCCACATTGCCCCCGGTTATACGGGCGTCACTCGTATTGAATTAATTGGCGAGGATGGGGCGGAATTGTATCGCCGGGTATTTAAGACTTACTCAAATATCGGTTATTACACCAGAATAGATGAGCAGATAAAGTTTGAGATCAGAGGCGCAGCAGAAATTGCCCGCTTACAGATCAGCACATTCGATTCCAGTGGCAGGTTGCAGGCGTTTAATTCCGTGCGATTATTGTTGCAGGCGGTTGGTGAGAATGAATTTTATCCGGCAAACGAATTGAATGACCGGATACTTATGCGATATCCAAAGAGTGGGGATGAAGTCAGCGGACCCACTTTGTCAGTTACCGGCGAATTTCAACCAGCGACAGACTTGCCGGTGGTATTGGAGCTGGTCGACGTAACCGGAAAAGTATTAAGTTCCAAGTTTCTTCAGTTCAGCCCAACCGATGGAAAATACCAGCAATTTACAACCAGTCTGCCCTTTGAAGTTTTAGTTAAAACCCCTGTTCGATTGGTCATAAGGCAATCGGACGACAGGATCAGCGGATTGGTTTACTTGTTCAGCCAGGAAATAATTCTT
The DNA here is from genome assembly GCA_036504555.1 of Prolixibacteraceae bacterium. Classification (GTDB taxonomy): domain Bacteria; phylum Bacteroidota; class Bacteroidia; order Bacteroidales; family Prolixibacteraceae; genus Aquipluma. The sequence goes on from DASXUZ010000027.1 coordinate 2,595, forward strand.
TCGCCCAAGTAAACTGGTAGCGAAAATCGACACATTGCTCTTGACTTATTGCTGAAAGAGCATATAATACGACGAATTCCTCCTAAAAACTATGTACACACTTTCCTTCGGCATTATTCTGGTAGTCATCCTTGCGGTCCTTATTATTAAGGATCCGTTTGTGGTTGGGATGGCGAAAGAGTAAGCTAGTAGACTAGTAAACTCGAAACACAAGAGCCGCCCAATCACAGGGCGGCTCTTTTTGTTACATTTTTTTGTAAATTGTTCAAAATTTTGCAGGAACTAGAAAAAGGGAAAATATGCGCTCTGATACCATTAAAAAAGGCTACGAAAGAGCACCCCATCGTGCATTGTTGCGCGCCGCAGGTGTAAAGGAAGAAGATTTTGGGAAGCCATTTATCGCAATCGTTAATTCCTATGTGGACGTGGTACCAGGGCATGTACATTTACAGGAATTTGGCAAGCTGATAAAGGAAGAAGTCCGCGCAATGGGCGGGGTTCCTTTTGAGTTCAATAC
>DASXUZ010000028.1:0-1783 GCA_036504555.1 Prolixibacteraceae bacterium
ATGCCAAAAAGGAGATGGTCACTTTCCTGAACCTTCTGATGGCAGAACCCGATATTGCACGCGTTCCAATCATGATCGACTCCTCGAAATGGGAAGTGATCGAAGCTGGCCTAAAATGTCTGCAGGGCAAAGCAATTGTGAACTCCATCAGCATGAAAGAAGGGGAGGCAGTGTTTCGCAAAGAGGCACAACTGTTAAAACGATATGGCGCAGCAGTCGTTGTGATGGCTTTCGACGAAAAAGGACAAGCCGACACTTTCGAGAGGCGTATTGAAATTTGCCAGCGAGCCTACAACATACTGGTCAATGAGATTAACTTTCCTCCTCAGGATATCATTTTCGATTCGAATATTCTGATTATCGGTACCGGAATGGAGGAACACTTAAATTATGCGGTTGACTTCATCAATGCTGTAAGTTGGATCAAGAAAAACCTCCCTTTTGCCAAAACTAGCGGCGGGGTCAGCAATGTATCGTTTTCATTCCGTGGAAACGACCAGGTGCGCGAAGCCATTCATTCGGTATTTCTATTTCATGCTATTCGTGCCGGTCTCGATATGGGTATTGTGAACCCGGGAATGTTGCAGATTTACGATGAAATCCCTAAGGATTTTCTGGAGAAAGTGGAGAACCTGGTTCTGAATAAGAAACCCACAGCCACCGAAGAGTTGCTTGAATTTGCCCTTACACTCAAAGAACAGGATGCCAAGGAAGAGCGAAAAGATGAATGGCGCGACCTTCCACTTGAAAAACGACTAGAATATTCGCTGGTAAAAGGTCTGCCCGATTACATCGAGCAGGATATGGCTGAAGCGCTGCACTTGTATCACCCGACCCTCAACATTATCGAAGGGCCGCTGATGGCCGGGATGAACGTGGTGGGCGATCTGTTTGGCGCAGGAAAAATGTTCCTTCCACAAGTCATCAAATCGGCACGGGTGATGAAAAAAGCGGTGGCTTATTTACTTCCTTACATTGAAGCCGACAAAGATCAGTTTGATACCACCGACAACCGCAAGAAGGTCTTGATGGCCACCGTAAAAGGCGATGTGCACGACATTGGCAAGAACATCGTGGGGGTGGTGCTGGGCTGTAACAATTACAATGTGATTGACCTTGGAGTAATGGTTCCGTCTGATAAGATTCTGGAAACTGCCATTCGTGAAAACGTTGATATCATAGGACTTAGCGGGTTGATTACCCCTTCATTGGAGATTATGGCGGAAGTAGCTGCAGAAATGGAACGCCGCAACTTCCACCTTCCCCTGATGATTGGTGGTGCAACGACCTCTAAAATACATACAGCCGTTAAAATTGCCCCCCAGTATAAACATGCCGTTGTACATGTGAAAGATGCTTCACGCGCCGTAGGGGTGGCCTCCAACCTGGTTTCAGGGAACAAGCTATTCATGGCTGAATTACGCACAGAATACCAGGGCATCCGCGAACTTCATAGTCAGAAAAAAGCACGCAAGTACCTGACACTGGAACAAGCAAGGGCCAATAAGTTGAAGATTGACTGGGACAATACTCCCCTCTACAAGCCTAATTTCATTGGAGTCAAACAACTGATTGATTTTCCAATCGAGGAACTGCGAAAGTGGATCGACTGGACATTCTTTTTCTTTGTCTGGGAACTGAAAGGCAAATTTCCTGAAATCCTGAACGATGAACTTCAGGGGGAGGAAGCACGCAAGCTATATGCCGATGCCAACCGGATGCTCGATCAGATGGCTGAAAAGAAAATGGTTCAGGCCAATGGAGTGTTCAGTATCTGGCCTTC
>DASXUZ010000029.1:0-14657 GCA_036504555.1 Prolixibacteraceae bacterium
GGTTGGATGGTTAAATGGTTGGATGGTTGGATGGTTAAATGGTTGGATGGTTGGATGGTTAAATGGTTGGATGGTTGGATGGTTAAATGGTTGGATGGTTAAATGGTTGAATGGTTGCATGGTTAAAATTGTAAATTGTAAATGTATAAATAGTAAATGGTTAGATGGTTATTCTTTTAGATGTAGATTTGTATATTTGATTAAGGTAATAATGGCTTTGGGAAGTTTATCCAATTCGATTTTTATATGTTCATATTGATTGTCATTTAAAAGTTTCCTGTTGATTGATTTTTTTAGCCAATCTATACTTTCTAAAGATGATCCTCTTGAATAATGATAAAATTTGACTTTATCTTTTTTGTGATAACGGCCAAAGCCTTCAGCAATGTTGGCAGAAATGCTATCTGCAGCATCAATAAATTGTGCTCCAATAGTTTTCTGAGCCAGGTATGGCCATTGAATCACTATATCCCAAACCTCATTGCTTAAATTAAAAGCAATATTGTAAGCCTCTACATCTTCTACTTTTAAATAAATCATGATCGATTGTTTTATATGTTTAGGAACTAACTATTCAATCATTCAACCATCCAACCATCCAACCATCCAACCATCCAACCATCCTTTCCTAGTATTCCATCGTAATCTTCGATCCATACGACTTGTCCTCCAGTTTCTTGGCCTCTGTGATCACGCTTTTCTCGCCGCCGTTTTTAATAAAGTACAGGCAGGCCTTGATTTTGGGAGCCATGGTTCCTTCGGCAAAAGTTCCGGCCTCCAGGTATTTCATCGTATCGGCATAGTTCAGGAATTCCAATTTTTCCTGTGTCGGAAGACTGAAGTCCTTGTAGATGAACGATACATCGGTCAGGATGTAAAACTCGTTGGCCCTGATCTTGGAAGCCAGCAAGGCCGATGCCAGATCTTTGTCGATCACCGCATCCAGGGTGCGCAGGTCCTTGTTTTGGTCATAGTACACCGGTATGCCGCCACCGCCGGCGGTGATGACAATGTTTCCAGCCCTGACAAGGCTTTCGATGATTTCCTGGTTGATGATGTCGATGGGTTGAGGGGAGGAGACCATTCGCCTCCAGCCACCATGCGCCTTGGCCGATGGCTTCAGGATCCAACCTTTCTCCTGCTGAAGTTTCCTGGCTTCCGTTTCATTGTATATTTTGCCGATTCCCTTGGTCGGATTCTGAAAGGCCTGATCATTCGGATCGACCGTTGCCATGGTCACCAGGGTAATGACATTCTTTTGGATGCCATGCTTTTTCAGCACGTTGCGCAGCATGCGCTCAATCATGTACCCGATACCCCCTTGGGAATCGGCCACGCAAATATCAAGCGGCATGGCGGCGATGTTGTACAATTCAAGACCCGCCTCGTTGCGCATCAATATATTTCCGACCTGGGGGCCATTGCCGTGGGTAATGACCAGTTCGAATCCTTCGTTGAGTAGAAAGATCAGGTTTTCAAGGGTCTCAGTGGTATTGAGTTCCTGTTGTTCAATGCTTCCGGTTTCATTTTCCCGGAGTAAGGCATTTCCACCCAGGGCCACGACTGCAATTTTTTTCATCAGTTTATTTTTTTAATGCTGTATATTAGGTGAAACCATTGGTGAAACCTGTATACATCCAATAGGTGAAACCTGTATACAAATTTACAGTATGGAACCCATGATAATCATGATCAATGTTAGGTGAAATAGTGGAAAAGACTGCTGTTAAACAGTCGAAACTCGTTCTGAAGAATGGATCAAACAGAATGTAGCGATTCAATCTCCATCAACCGATCGGCAAAACCGCATGAAACCACGAAGTGGTTGAATGTGAATAACCATGGGTGCAACCCATGGAATATAGCAACTTGCATATACAATTAGTTATCACTCGCCTTGGGTTGCACCCATGGTTATTCACTTTCAACCACTTCTTGGTTTCAGTTTTTAAGCTGACCATTTAAGTTCGACTCCAGTTCCGTGCCCATGCTCACCTTCTCACCTTCTCACCTTCTCCCTTCTCCCTGCCCTTCATAAATAAATATACATTTGAATTGAAAACTAAAATATAGGAGAATCAAAAATCGTTAACTTTGCGCACGAATTATTCATACGGATGGCAAAAAAGATCACGAAACCAGTAAAAGCACCCAAGAAAGCAGACAAGGCATCCAAGCCTGGGAAAGTAGGGGGAATTGTACATTTTTTCAAGAGCAACCAATTTAGGTATTCACTGGGATTATTTCTGATGATCCTCAGCGGTTACATGGCTGTTGCTTTTGTTTCCTACCTCTTTTCAGGAGCAGTGGATCAAAGCAAGCTGGATCTGCCCTGGCAGGATTATCTGCTCGATCCTTCGGTGAAAGTGCAGAACATGGCCGGTAAAGGGGGCGCATTTCTGAGCGAACAGTTTATCAGTTCAGGCTTTGGCTTTGCTTCGATCTTCTTTATCCTAATCTTCGTGGTGGCGGCGCTGAACCTGTTTGGCTACAAGAAAATCAAATTCCTCAAGGTATTTATTTTCTCGGTGGTCTGGATGCTTTGGACTTCCATCTCTCTTGGACTTGCATTAACCGACACGGCCGGCAACGAATTCATCGAATTTGGCGGATTGTATGGCTTTATACTTTCCAGTTTATTATCCTCCCTTTTGGGAACCATCGGTGCGACCCTGATGCTTGCATTTCTGTTGTTTATCTTGCTGATCGTCACTTTCAGCCAGTTTATTCCCTGGTTGACCCGTATTCTGACCAAGAAGGAAAAAATAGTGCTGGCAACAGAACCAGCGGTGGACTTACTGCCCAATGAAATTGAACCGGAAACAGCCCTGGCGAAGGAAGTGGAAGAGTTGACCATTTCGAAGGTGATTACGGAAGACAATAAGATCGAAGCCATCTTCAATCCCGATGCACCGGATGATGATGATGATGATTTTGAGATTGAAAATACCCTCTCGCAGAAGGATGTGGAAATGAGCATTGAAGATCAGATCTTCAGCAGTGTTGCCAGACCAGAAAAGCCTGCCAGGAGAGAGCCTGAGATGCAGGTTACCAAAATTGTCGAAGAGGGATTGGATGATCATGGTTTGCCCGTGATGGAAGATTATGATCCAACGCTCGATTTGTCAGGATATAAATACCCGACTCCCGATCTGCTCGATGACCATGTGTCGGGCAATGCCGAAGTGAGCAACGAGGAGTTGATTTCGAATAAAAACAAGATTGTTGAGACCCTTCGTCATTATAAGATAGAGATCACCAAAATCAGGGCAACGATCGGGCCAACCATTACCTTGTATGAGATCGTTCCTGCTCCCGGTATCCGGATCGCCAAAATTAAAAACCTGGAAGACGACATCGCCCTGAGCCTGTCGGCACTGGGTATACGTATCATCGCCCCGATCCCGGGAAGGGGAACCATCGGGATTGAAGTGCCGAACCAGAAACCGGAGATTGTATCGATGCGTTCGATCATTGCCTCCAAGAAGTTCCAGGAAACGGACTTTGAACTTCCCATTGCCCTGGGAAAGACCATTTCCAACGAAACATTCATGGTCGACCTGACCAAGATGCCCCATATCCTGGTCGCTGGTGCTACCGGTCAGGGTAAATCTGTTGGATTGAATGCCATCATTACCTCCTTATTGTATAAGAAGCATCCATCGCAGCTTAAATTTGTACTGATCGATCCCAAAAAGGTAGAATTGAACCTTTATTCGTCGCTGGAAAAACATTTCCTGGCCAAGATGCCCGATGAAGAAGATGCCATCATTACCGATATTCAGAAAGTAAAGAATACGCTGAATTCAGTCAATATTGAGATGGATGCACGCTACGACTTGCTGAAAAAGGCGCACGTGCGTAATATCATTGAATACAATACCAAGTTCATTGGCCGTAGGCTGAACCCTGAAAAGGGTCACCGCTTCTTACCTTATATAGTAGTGATCATTGATGAGTTTGCCGATTTGATCATGACAGCCGGCAAGGAAGTTGAATTGCCCATCGCCCGTATCGCCCAGTTGGCGCGTGCCGTTGGTATTCACATGGTGATTGCCACCCAGCGACCTTCAATCAATATCATTACCGGGGTTATCAAGGCCAACTTCCCCACACGTATCGCCTTTAAAGTGGCTTCGATGATCGATTCACGCACCATCCTTGACACGCCGGGAGCCAACCAGCTGATCGGAAAAGGCGACATGCTTGTATCATCGGGAAGTACGATGACACGTGTCCAGTGCGCCTTTGTCGATACCCCTGAAGTGGAACGGATCTGTGAGTTTATTTCAGACCAGAAAGGGTACAACACCGCCTTCCTGCTTCCTGACTATGTGGGTGAGACCGAAGCGGGCAACGGAGATGTCGACCTGAGAAACCGGGACGAGATGTTTGATGATGCGGCCCGTTTGGTGGTCAGCAATCAGCAGGGATCCACCTCCATGATACAGCGCAAATTCTCGATCGGCTACAACCGCGCAGGCCGGATTATGGACCAGCTGGAAGCTGCCGGCATCGTTGGACCCAGTGAAGGAAGCAAGGCCCGCCAGGTATTACTGCAGGATGAATATAGTTTGGAACAATTATTGAATGGAATGAGGTAGAACGTTCATGCATTTACAATTTTAAAATTTACAATTTACTATTTGGCAGATCAGATATAATTAGCCTGTTGTAGGCAAATCAATGCGACAATATATCTATCTCATCACTTTTAAAAACTTGATATGAAGAGACTATTAATAATTTCGATTTTTACCCTGTTGGTAGTTGTTGGCTATAGCCAGCAGGATGCAAAAGCAAAAGAGATCCTTGAAAAAGTAACAAAGACTACCCAGTCGCTCGCTTCCATTGAAGCCAAGTTTTCTTTTGAAATGAACAACAAGACTGAAAATATCCAGGAGAAAAGCAGTGGGACCATCGTTCTGAAGGGTAAGAAATACAAGCTGAACATTCCACAAATGGGCTTGCAGGTTACCTGTGACGGTAAAACCATCTGGACTTACATGCTTCATTCAAATGAGGTCAACATTTCAACCCTGGATGAAGAAACCGACGATTTGATGGACCCTGTACGTATTTTCACCATATATGAAAGAGGATTCAACTATAAATTTTTGGGTGAATCAGTGGAGGCAGGTACACCGGTTTACAACATTGAACTGACCCCGCAGAAGGCCACAGGCGATATCCACAGCATCAAGCTGATGATCAACAAGCAGAAAATGCTGATCCATGGCGCCAACATGACCGGTAAGGATGGCAACCAGTACAATGTGCTGATCAAGGAATTTAAAACCGACGGGGTATTTAAAGATTCAGACTTCGTGTTTGATCCCAAACAATACAAGGGAGTCGAAATCGTTGACATGAGATAAAAAAGGGGAACACTGATTTTTATATAAAGAAAAAAAAAGGGAACACTGATTTTACTGATGTAACGGATTTACACTGATCTTTATTCTATGTATAAAGAATATAAAAATCAGTGTAAATCCGTTACATTAGTAAAATCAGTGTTCCTTTTTATTCTTTATATAAAAATCAGTGTTCCCCTTTTATATTTATTAGTTCTTCATCTTTGAAAAGGCCATCTGTTCGACAGAGGCAATTTCGATAAAGGAAGTACCACCGCCCACGCCAAAGTTTCCACCCACGTATACAACCGTATCCTTTGCGGTAATCATTTTCTTTTCAACCAGGTCGAGCAAAGAAGTTTCAATCAATTTATGCTTGTTTTTCTTGGATTGTATTTCGCTTGGAAATACGCCATACGACAGGGCCAGTTCGCGTTTAACCCTTCCATTGTGACATTTGGCAAATACCGGCAGGCGTCCCCGGAAGGCTGCAATGTAACGGGCAATCTTTCCCGTCAGCGTGTCGGTGACAATGGCACTGACTCTTAATTCCTTTGATGCAAGTACAGCTGCCTCAGCAAGGAAGGCCGAAGTTTCATTGTCGAGCCTTGGAACAGGCAGGTCATTGCGCCTGTCTTTGCTGGCCTCTACTTCGAGGGCAATCTTGGTCATCACATTGACCGACTCGACGGGATAATTTCCATAGGCCGTTTCACCCGAGAGCATGATGGCATCGGTCCGGTCGTAGATGGCCGTGGCCACATCGCCTACCTCGGCACGTGTGGGCCTTGGATTATCGATCATCGAATGCAGCATCTGGGTGGCGATGATTACCGGTTTTTTCTGTTGAACAGCTTTCTTGATCAGGGTTCTCTGAATGGCGGGGATCTTTTCAGCGGCAATTTCAATACCCAGGTCTCCACGGGCCACCATGATGCCATAGGCGTATTTCAGGATTTCATCTATGTTGTTGACTCCGTCGAGGTTTTCAATTTTGGCAATGATCTTTATTTTGCTGTTGAATTGATCCAGTATTTCCTGTACAGCCAATACATCCTGTTTGTTTCTGACAAATGAATGAGCGATGAAATCGACATCATTCTTGGCTGAGAATTCAATAAACTCCTTGTCTTTCTGACTGATCGAAGGCAGATCAACACTCACGCCCGGGGTATTGATGCTCTTTTTGTTTTTGATCTGTCCGCTGTTTCCAACCACACAGCTCAGGTAATCATCCGTTTTCCCGATTACATTGAGAGCCAGGTCTCCATCATCGATGAGTATCTGCTTGCCGATGGTTACATCCCGCTGGATATATGCATAGCTGACATAGATGGTTTCCTTGGAAGAAACTCCCTCACCACCTCTGACCTGGATCAGATCACCTTCTTTGACATCAATGGGTTCGGCAATGCCCACGGTTCTGATTTCCGGTCCCTTGGTGTCGACCAGGATGCCGATATTGTCAGAAACACTCCTGACATTCTGGATCATGATCAGGGCCTGTTCGGGTGAAATGTGGGCGGTATTCAGGCGCACCACATTCATGCCGGCATCATACAATTGACGGATGAATTCAGGTTCACAGCGCTTATCCGATAGGGTGGCAACGATTTTGGTATGTTTCATAGTTCTCAATTTTTTTAAACACATAGACACATAGTACACATAGATATATAATAAAACTATGTGTCCTATGTGTCTATGTGTTTATTTTTCATTTGTTTATAATCATTTTATTTGTGTCAAGATTCTATTGACAGTTCGTCACATGAGTTCAATTTTCAGTGGGCGACAAAAGTATTTAAAATTTTAATTTACAGGATTCGTACCCAAAGGTACAAACAATAATGTCATTTAGATTTAATGTATCCAAGCAGGGCTTCAATGCCGAGCCGGTATGAATCGAGTCCGAATCCCATGATGCTTCCAAGGCAGGCCGGACCGATGATCGATTCGTGCCTGAAACTTTCGCGCGTCAGGATGTTGGAAATATGAACTTCCACCACGGGGGTTTTGATGCCCGAGATGGCATCCCGGAGGGCGATCGAGGTGTGAGTATAAGCACCTGCATTGATAATTATACCGTCGTATGAAAAACCAGTTTCATGGAGCTTATTAATTAATTCACCTTCAATGTTAGATTGATAATATTCTATATTAATAATATTGTATCTTTGCTTAAGATTCTCAAAGTAGCTCTCAAATGAGGCGTTACCATAGATACTTTGCTCGCGGATGCCCAATAAATTTAAATTTGGACCATTTATTAACAACATTTTCATATTTTGACGTTTTATTTTAATAAAAATAGTAACTTAACCGATTGTAAATTCGTATTTAAAATTATGTAATCTGGGTGGATGTGCATATTTAATTTTAAAATCAACATTTTAAAGAGTTTACGAACCAAAATTATCAATTATTGTTATAGAAACTTAATTTAAAGTATTTAATTATGAAATGGGAAGATAGCAAAAAAGGATTTGAATCCTATCTCCGTTTGGAAAAGGGTTTATCGGCTAATTCAATCGCTGCTTATATCAATGATATAAACAAGCTGATGATGTTTGCTGATCAGGAACTAAAGAAATTGGCTCCAGAAAAGATGAAACTGAATCATTTGAAGAAATTCGTTGAATGGATCAATGACAAGGGAGTTTCACCTAGAACACAGGCCCGGACCATTTCTGGGATCAAATCATTCTATAAGTATTTGCTTATAGAAAACAAGATTACCAATGATCCCACCACCTTGCTCGAATCTCCAAAGATTGGCCGGAAACTTCCGGATGTATTGACAATCGAAGAGATTGATCTGATGATCGACACGGTTGAATTAAACAAACCGGAAGGTCAGCGTAACAAAGCAATGCTCGAAACTTTATACAGTTGCGGCTTGCGCGTCTCTGAGTTGGTCAACCTGAAAATATCCAATCTGTTCTTTGACCAGGGATATGTAAAAGTTGAAGGTAAAGCCGACAAGGAAAGATTGGTTCCGGTGAGCGAAAAGGCCATTGAGGAAATCAATAAATACATGGACGTTTACCGTAAAACCCTGAAAGTTTCAAAAGACAGCGAAAACATCCTTTTCCTGAACCGTCGGGGTAAGAAGTTAAGCCGGGTCATGATTTTTACAATCATTAAAAACCTGGCCATCAAAGCTGGTTTCGAAAAGAAAATCAGTCCTCACACTTTCAGACACTCTTTTGCCACTCACCTGATCAACGGTGGGGCAGATTTACGTGCCGTACAGGAAATGCTTGGTCACGAATCCATTTTAACCACTGAAATTTACACCCACCTTGACAGGGATTATTTAAAATCAACCTTAAATCAATTCCACCCAAGGTCATAGATTTCACGGCTAATTAGCTATAAAAAAGAATGTTTTGAAATTAAGAATTTCTTAACATTCTTTTTTTTGTGCCCTAAATTATGGTAGCTTGAATATCAGTTTGTTGTGAACAAAATGGCGCATTGGTAAACCCTGGATCCTGAATTGATCTTAATTTAATATTTTCCCATCTGCAGAGGCTTGAAAAAAAACTATTTTTGGTGCAGAGAAAATTTTGAATTGTTGAAACTTGTTAAAATTTAATTACTTACTATGAAAAACACAGATCTTTTAAAGTACGGCATTGATACCAATGTTGAAATTTTACACAATCCCACTTTTGAGGAACTCTTCCAGGCTGAAATGGATCCTGCCAACGAAGGTTTTGAAAAAGGAATCTTAACCAACACGGGAGCTGTGGCTGTTGATACAGGTATTTTTACCGGACGTTCACCTAAAGATAAATATTTCGTTCTTGACGCTACCACCAAAGACACCATGTGGTGGGATGGAACGATTAACCGCCCAACTTCTCCCGAGGTTTTTGACGCCTGTAAAGGTTTGGTCACCAAACAACTCTCTGGAGCCAAAAAATTATATGTGGTCGATACTTTCTGCGGTACCAACGAAGATACCCGGATGAAAGTTCGTTTTATCATGGAAGTGGCATGGCAAGCCCACTTTGTCACCAACATGTTTATCCGTCCTTCACATTACGAACTGGCCAACTACGGTGAACCTGATTTCGTTTGTTTGAACGGTTCAAAAACTACCAACCCCAACTGGAAAGAACAGGGATTGAATTCTGAAAACTTTACCTTGTTTGATTTAACCCGCAAAATGCAGGTAATCGGCGGAACCTGGTACGGCGGCGAAATGAAAAAAGGTATCTTCGCTCTGATGAACTATTACTTGCCCCTGCGCGGTATCGCTTCGATGCACTGCTCGGCCAACGTAGGTACTGAAGGTGATGTTGCCATTTTCTTCGGTTTGTCAGGTACAGGTAAAACAACCTTGTCGGCTGACCCAAAACGTTACCTGATCGGTGATGACGAACATGGTTGGGACAACCACGGTGTATTCAACTACGAAGGTGGTTGCTATGCCAAGGTAATCGACCTGAGCAAAGACAACGAACCCGACATCTGGAGAGCCATCAAACGCGATGCCCTGTTGGAAAACGTTACTGTGAAAGCTGATGGCACCCCAGATTTCTCGGCTGCTGCTTCAAAAACAGAAAACACCCGTGTTTCTTATCCAATTTACCACATCAGCAAGATCGTTTCTCCTTCAAGAGCCGGTCACGCCAGCAAAATCATCTACCTGTCGGCTGATGCATTTGGTGTATTGCCTCCAGTTTCTATCCTGGACAATGAATCTGCCCAGTATCACTTCCTTTGCGGTTATACTTCTAAATTAGCCGGAACAGAACGTGGTATCACTGAACCACAGATGTCATTCTCTCCTGCCTTTGGTGAGGCTTTCCTTACCCTGCACCCAACGATGTATGCAAAAACACTGGTAGGCAAGATGCAGGAACACGGCGCCAAAGCTTACCTGGTTAACACAGGTTGGAACGGAACCGGCAAACGTATGTCATTGAAAGATACCCGTGCCATCATCGATGCCATCATCGACGGATCAATCCTGGAAGCAGAAACAAAACAAATCCCTGTTTTGAACCTGACAGTTCCTGTTGCATTGAACAATGTTTCAGAAGGAATCCTGGATCCACGCGATACTTATCCAACAGAAGCAGACTGGACAGTGAAAGCCAAACAATTGGCAGCCAAGTACATCGCTAACTTCGAACAGTATTGCGACAACGATGCCGCCATTGCCCTGAAAGTTTCAGGTCCACAATTGTAATCATTGATCACACTCAATATAGGAAACCCTGTCGGAAACGACGGGGTTTTTTTTGTGGCTTTATTTAGCATTTACCCGGCCATCAGGATTGCAATTTACCCCTGAGAAAGGGGTTCAGGACAGGCCAGGTATCTTGCTTCTGTAATGTATCTGTAATCTATCTGTAATGTATCTGTAATGTATAATACAGATACATTACAGTTACATTACAGATACATTACAGAAACAAGGTACCTGGGCCTTACCCAGGCGGTTTAAAGGCAATGGGAAAAGGAAATAAGAGTCGTGTGAATTGGACAATGGAAAATGGAAGTCAGTCAGTGGAGCAAATATTTGCATCACCTTATATTGTTGACTTACAGCTAATATGCTTCTTCTGCCTTTGATAATTTTCATTCGAAGCGTCATCCAGTCCCGAATACTCCCATATGCGTTAACTTCGTTGGTATGACTGCAGATAACCAATTATTATTGTAGGGCCCCGAGTTCCAGGGATCAAAACCAATAATAAGATCTCTTTTTTTTGAAAAAATCTTACTTTTATTATTTGGATCTTAGTAACTTAGATAAGCCCCAGAACCCAATCTTATCTATCTTATTATTGGCTTGATCCCTCCCAAGTACTCGGGCAGAAATTTCATAATATAGATAAGATTGTGTTGCAGGGGCATATCTAAGTTACTAAGATCCAAATAATAAAAGTAAGATTTTTCCTCCCGATAACTATTGGGACCATTGATTTTGATTTCCCCAATACTGTCGTGTAACAGCTAATTGGACGCTTCAATCTCTAAGAACCTCAATCAGAGCGTCATCCCGAACTTGTTTCGGGATCTTCTCGAACACCTTCAATTCCCCTTTTTAAAGGGGGTCTGGCGTGTTCGAGGAGATCCTGAAACAAGTTCAGGATGACGCCTTGAATGAGAGTTTTGCGTAATCCGGAAGCGTCCTGGTACCTGTAAGGCGACAACAATGTCACATAATCCCAAAATTGTCCCAAAGAAGAAATGATGGAAATAAACCAAGGGTATCAGAGAACCTGCCGAATGTGTTATTTCAATATTTCAGCCAAACAGGTTTTGATGTCCGGAAACAGAAATGCAAACCCCTCATTGAGTAGTCTCTGGGGCTTTGCCTGCGGGCTTTGCAGCAGCATGGAAGCTGCTTCGCCATAGGCCAGTTTGAGCATAAATCCGGGAACGGTCAGCATGGCAGGCCTGTTGACGGCCTGGGCAAGGGCCCGGGTGAAGGATTGATTGTCAATGTTCTCAGGAGCTACAAGGTTGTATATTCCTGATGCCTGTTCGTTTTGCAGGGCCCATACCATGGCATTGACCACATCATAGATATGGACAAATGGAAAGGCTTGGGTACCTGATCCGATCTTTCCACCCAGTCCCATCTTAAATACGGGCAGTAGTTTCTGGATGGTCTGCGCTTCCTTTCCTAAAATTGGACTGATACGAAAAATTACCCGTCGCACCTGGGGAGATAAGTCAGCGGAGGCCTCTTCCCATTTTTTGACTACCTCGCCAACGAAATCTGTTGAAAAAGAAGTGCTTTTTTCAGTATGAACAGCCCCGGGTGAATAGATGCCGATGGCTGAGGCCGATATAAATGTCTGAGGTCGCTTGTTTTCAGGTAAGCCATTGATGGCCCTGATGATGTTTTGGGTAGAGACCACCCGGCTGTTGAGAATGTCCTTTCGGTTGTCTGCCGTCCATCGTTGCAGGATGGGGGCACCTGCCAGGTTGATCACGGCACCGGACTGCGAAATCAATTCGCTTAACCTTTCAACATTGCTTAGCATGCTTCGATGGATGGGAACAATCGTATGATCAGATGCCCTCAGCTCTTCAATCAGATTTTTGGCAATGTATCCATTCGCACCTGCAATGGCAATTTTCATGGTTCATCAATTTTAATTCAAAACAAGCTGATTTTAATAAGAAATACAATTTAGTTGAAATTAAGTTTAACTTTTATCGTTTAACACTGATAAAACCTCATTTTAGATTAATTTTGTCCAAGTGAAACCTCCTAAGCCTGCTTTAGCAACCAGATGTTGTTTTTTTGGATTAAGTTTGTTGTTATTCAAGTGGTAGTAAAATAAATGAACCCAGGGGATGAAAAAAAAATCACCAATATCACCAGTTAAAACCAAATCAAGCGGGAGTAAGAAATCAGGTTCGTCGAAAAGCTTTGGACGAAAGGTATTTTTATTCCTGGTAAAGGCAGGAGTCACTTTATTTTTGTTGGCAGGACTGCTTTTCCTGGTCGTATACGTGGGGTTTACCGGCCCTGTGCCTTCGATTGAGGTATTGCAGAAGATCAAAAATCCGGTGGCCACACAGGTATTTTCCAACGATGGCCGCCTGCTGGGACGCTATTATATAGAGAACCGCAGCAACGTGAGTTTTGATGAGATCTCGCCCAACCTGATTCATGCACTGGTGGCCACCGAAGATTCGAGGTTTTACCAGCACCGTGGAATCGATGAAGTGGCCCTGATGCGGGTATTTGTTAAATCAGTACTGATGCAAAACAAGAGTGCAGGAGGCGGGAGCACCTTGAGTCAGCAGATTGCCAAGAACTTATATCCCCGGCGCTCGTTCGGCCCCTTGACCATGCCAATCAATAAGCTGCGTGAATCGATCATTGCCTACCGGCTTGAAAAGCTCTATACGAAGGATGAAATAATCACGCTCTACCTGAATACGGTTCCCTTTGCCGAAAACATCTACGGCATTGAAGTGGCGGCTGAAAGGTTTTTCAATAAGTCACCTGCCAAACTGAAGGTGAACGAGGCGGCCACTTTGATCGGTATGCTGAAAGCCAACAACAGTTATAATCCGAGAAAGAATCCTGAGCGCTCACTTGAACGACGCAATGTGGTGTTGGAGCAGATGCTCAAATACGGTTACCTTTCGGAGGCGGAAGCCAAAATGTACAAGGCAGAGCCCATGGAGCTGACCTATAACCTGATCACATACAACGAAGGCCCGGCGCCTTACCTGATGGAGAAACTGCGCCCCCAGCTTCAGAGCTGGTGTGAGGATCACCTGAAGGAAGACCAGTCGGTGTACAACTTATATACCGATGGGTTAAAGGTGAAGACCACCATCGATTTTGATATGCAAATGGCTGCTGAAAAGGCCGTTACTGATCAAATGAAAAATCTGCAGGCCCTGTTCGATGAACACTGGGTGAAGAATAAACCCTGGGGAAAAGACCAAACGGTTGTACAGCGAGCCATGAAGCGTTCAGACCGGTACCGGAATCTCAAGGCCAGAGGCGTTTCTGAAGCCGGCATCAAGGAGATATTTAAAACACCTACTTCCATTTCCTTGTTTTCATGGGATGGACCCAAGCAAGTGCAGATGACACCCCTGGATTCGGTACAGTATTCACTGAAGATATTGAATACCGGATTTATGGCCATGGATCCGTTTTCGGGAGAACTGAAAGCCTATATCGGGGGAGATGACTTCCGGTTCTTTCAGTATGATCATACCCTGGCCAAAAGGCAGATCGGTTCTACCTTTAAGCCCATCGTCTACCTGGCAGCCCTTGAAGCGGGAATTACGCCCGATACCTATTTCCCCAACGAGCGGAAGGTGTATGAAGACTATGACAACTGGTCGCCTGAGAATTCGCACGATGATTACACGGGCTACTATTCCATGGAAGGAGCCCTGTCCAAATCGATCAATACCATTGCCGTGGATGTGTTGATGCAGACAGGGATTTCCAATGTCGTTGATTTGGCCAAGCGCATGGGAGTAAATTCTGAATTGCCTGAATATCCATCCCTTGCATTGGGTACAGCCTCCATTTCGCTCGAAGAAATGGTGTGCGTGTATGCTGAAATTGTCAATGGCGGGAAAAAGGTGAAACCATTTTATTTGAAGTCCATTGAATCGAACAAGGGGGAAATGCTGGAGAAATTTGAGAATATTCAATCCAGAGAACAACTGGCATCGGCTGAGAATTGCAGGATACTGACCCAGATGCTCAAGTCGGTGGTCAATGAAGGCACCGGTAGCGCCATCCGCTCTGAGTGGGGGATTGATTCTGATTTTGCCGGCAAGACA
>DASXUZ010000030.1:0-11198 GCA_036504555.1 Prolixibacteraceae bacterium
CATCACTGCTTCCACCACATTGCGGAAACCGGGTAAGGTTTCGATTTATCCCAACCCGGCGAAGGATCGGCTTTCCATCTATTCGGGATTTCAATTTAATAAGGTTGAAATATTCAGCTTGAATGGAAGCAAGGTTTTTCAGCATGAAAATCCGGCAACTCAAAGTTCAATGTTGAACCTTCATCTTGACAGCGGAATGTATGTCTTAAGAATTAGCAGTGAGCAGTATTTTGCCTCTTCCAAGCTTTTGATCAACTTATAAATACCAGACAATGAAACGAACGATGAATCTATATTTACTTTTCTTCCTCCTTTTTGCCGGCACTGAATTGTTTGGACAGGGTTTGCCTGTTGTCACAGCAGAAGAGGCTCATCCAATGAACGATGCAGTCGATATTCAAACGGTAACGCCCATTGCCCAGGGAAAATCAATTTTCATTGGTAGTGCTTACAGCAGCGGCCAGGCGCTGAATTTTCAATCATACTGGAACCAGGTTACCCCTGAAAATGGCGGTAAATGGGGAAGTGTTGAAGGTACCAGGGGAGTGATGAACTGGTCGAGTATGGATGCGGCTTACAATGCGGCCAAGACCAATGGCCTGCTTTTTAAACAGCATACCATGATCTGGGGTGCCCAGCAACCTTCCTGGATGGCTGCCCTGGATACCGCCTCCCAGCGACGGGAAATCGAACAATGGTTTTCATTGCTGGCTGCCCGCTATCCTGCCATCGATTATATCGACGTGGTGAACGAGCCCTTGCACAATGCGCCCAACGGGATGCTGCCATGGGGCAGTACCACCAAGAACATCGACTATGCCAAAGCATTGGGAGGGGCAGGTAAAACCGGCTGGGACTGGATCATTACCTCTTTCCGCATGGCCCGCAAATATTTTCCCAAGGCAAAACTGATCATGAATGAATATGGGGTGATCAACAGTACTAGCGAAACCCAAAAATATATCCAGATCGTGAAGCTTCTCCAGGTGGACTCCCTGATTGACGGAATTGGTGAACAGGCC
The DNA here is from genome assembly GCA_036504555.1 of Prolixibacteraceae bacterium. Lineage (GTDB taxonomy): Bacteria > Bacteroidota > Bacteroidia > Bacteroidales > Prolixibacteraceae > Aquipluma. The sequence continues at coordinate 1,023 of DASXUZ010000030.1, forward strand.
CATGCTTTTACGACCTTTGGTTGTGCGTCTGCTACCCTGACAGCCAACCTGGATGCACTGGGAGCAACGGGAGTGCCCATCTACCTGACGGAAATGGACATTGACGGATTAACGGATATGGACCAGTTAAAGGAAATGCGAAGGGTTTTTCCAATCTTTTGGAAACACCCATCGGTCAAGGGAATCACCTTTTGGGGTTTCAGGGTTGGCTTGTGGAGAAACGACCAGGGCGCTTACCTCATTACCCAGGCCGGGGTGGAACGACCAGCCTTGACATGGTTGAGGGCTTACGTCAATGAAACATTGGTGAACACGCAGTCGGTTTCAGTCGCTGCCAGCGATGGAAGCACTTCAATCACCCAATTAGGGGCCACCCTTCAGATGGCTGCAACGGTTTTGCCGGTCAATACGACCCTCACCAACGTAACATGGTCGGTCACCCCTTCCACCTTGGCTAGCATTGATTCCAAAGGACTCTTAAAGGCCCTGGGGGTAGGAACAGTAAGAGTGACAGCGGGTGTCTGGGATGGGACTGGAATCAAGGGTTCAATGGATATTGTTATTTCAAACCTTACATCCGTTTTGTCCGAAAAGTCAATGGAGGAACAGATCGTGGTCTATCCAAATCCAGTCCAAGATGGATGTTTCACCATTCAGGGCATTGAAGGCATCCAACAAATTGAGCTGGTCAATATGCTGGGAAAAAAAGTGACCGCCTTTAATCATTTAGACCAATCATGCCTTACGATCCAGGTCAATGTACCTCCGGGAATCTATGTGCTGAATTTCTTTGACGGGAAGCAATCTTTTTATCGGAAAATAATCATTCAATAACTGTATCAAATTTAATTGCACAAAATCACAGGAAAATAAAATGAGATTTTGTGCAATTATTTTTTATAAAATACGTTGGTACGTCATTTTTCTTATATTTGAGAAAAAAAATCAGTATGGAAACGACCGAATTGCGAAAGAGCATTGTACAGAGAGTGTTGTTAACTGATGATCAGCCTTTGCTCAACCACCTTCACCTGTATCTGAATAACAACCACCACCAGGAAAGCCATCTTTCATCAGAGGTTGACAAGTCTCAAGTTTCAGACAGCCATGCAGCCTATTTGGCAGGTATTCCCAATGAAGTTCTTTTTTATCAGCAAGTGAACTGGATAAGTGAATAGTTGGGAGTGAAGAGAAGGGGTGAAATTTCAATCAGGATTTCTTAAAACTGATTGAAGGTTTTAATCTTTTTCATTCCAATCCTATTGATCATGGAAACTACCGACCTCCAAAATAGCTTTTATCCGAAAATCTATCGGCTTTCTGATATTGAAAGGTCTGTTATTTCAGAAAGTCAGGCTGACTATGAATCAGGAAAAGTAATTTCAAACGAAGAGGTTATTTCACGAAATGAAGAATGGCGTGAAGAATAATTCGGTTTCGAAATTACTTGTTTTCTCTCGATTGTAGCCATTGCTCGAAATCTTTCATTCCTTCCTGAACTGTCATGAAATTACCCTTTTCAGCCTTGTTTAGTTCATAGGTAAGCTCCTCCTCAGAAAGTGGCTTATTGGTAGGATGAATTAAATTCTTTCCTTTTTTAATTTCAATTGGCTTTTTCATTTTGAAACTATTTGTTGCAAATTTACATTTTCAAATGAATTCATATTAAAAAATTACACAAAACTTGTAAATCATTTCAAATAGATAGTTGTAAAAAACAAAAAGCCCCGTCTTCTTTCGAAGCGGGGCTTTCGTCTATTTAGAATGTTGGTTATGCCTGTGAAACAGCAACGGCAACGGCCACTGAAGCGCCTACCATTGGGTTGTTACCCATTCCGATCAATCCCATCATCTCAACGTGAGCTGGTACTGAAGAGGAGCCGGCAAACTGTGCGTCAGAGTGCATACGTCCCATGGTGTCGGTCATACCGTAAGAAGCAGGACCGGCAGCCATATTGTCGGGATGCAGGGTACGGCCTGTACCGCCTCCTGAAGCTACCGAGAAATATTTCTTGCCTTGTTCAATGCATTCTTTTTTGTAAGTACCTGCGACTGGGTGCTGGAAGCGGGTAGGGTTGGTCGAGTTTCCGGTAATGGATACATCAACGCCTTCGCTGTGCAAGATGGCAACGCCTTCACGAACATCGTTGGCGCCATAGCAGTTTACTTTGGCCTTATCGCCCGTTGAGTAAGCTGTACGGGCGACTTCGGTCAATTCGCTGGTATAGAAGTCGAATTCTGTTTGTACATAGGTGAATCCATTGATACGGGCGATGATCTTGGCTGCATCTTTACCCAAACCATTCAGGATCACGCGAAGTGGCTCTTTGCGCACACGGTTGGCCGATTTGGCCAAGCCAATGGCGCCTTCAGCAGCGGCAAACGATTCGTGACCGGCAAGGAAAGCGAAACATTTGGTTTCTTCTTTCAACAACATGGCGGCCAGGTTTCCATGGCCAATACCTACTTTGCGGTCATCGGCAACTGATCCGGGGATACAGAAAGCCTGAAGTCCAATACCCAAAGTGGCGGCGATGTCGGCAGCCTGGGTTTGTCCAAGTTTAATGGCAATCGCAGCGCCTACGATGTAAGCCCACATGGCGTTTTCGAAGGCGATGGGTTGAATGTCTTTTACAATTTTGTAAACATCCACGCCTTTGTCGTCGCAAATTTTTCTGGCTTCTTCAATCGAAGAGATGCCGTAAGAATTCAACACTTTATTGATCTGGTTGATCCTTCTGTCGTAACTTTCAAATAATGGCATAGCTGTTTTTCTCCTATTCTTTTCTTGGGTCAATTACTTTTACTGCTTCGTCGATACGGCCATATTTGCCTGAGGCTTTAATGACCGCTTCGTTGGCATCCATTCCGGTTTTGATCATGTCCATCATACGGCCAAGGCTGATGAATTCATATCCGATGATTTCATTTCCTGCATCCAAACCGATTTTGGTGATATAACCTTCTGCCATTTCGAGGTAACGAGGACCTTTGGCAACGGTTCCGTACAAAGTACCGGTTACACCGCGCAGACCTTTACCCAAATCTTCCAGACCGGCACCAATGGGCAAGCCGCCTTCAGAGAAAGCTGTTTGTGTGCGTCCGTAGACGATCTGGAGGAACAATTCGCGCATGGCCACATTGATGGCATCGCAAACCAAATCGGTATTCAATGCTTCCAGGATGGTTTTTCCAGGAAGAATTTCAGCAGCCATGGCAGCCGAATGGGTCATACCGGTACAACCGATTGTTTCAACCAATGCTTCCTGAATAATTCCTTCTTTCACGTTCAAGGTAAGCTTGCAAGCTCCCTGCTGTGGCGCGCACCATCCAACTCCATGGGTAAGTCCAGAGATGTCAGTTATTTGTTTGGCTTTTACCCAACGTCCTTCTTCCGGAATGGGAGCCGGGCCATGATTCGCTCCCTGAGCGACACAAATCATGCCTGCAACTTCATGTGTAAAACTCATATAGTCTAATTTTTAATTTGAAATATATTGAGAACTCAATTTAAATAGTTTAAAGTTTAAGGTTCAAGGTTTAACGTTGCGTGCCGATCCGGTCTCCCTTTTCCCTTCTCCATGCCCCAAGCATGTTTATAAATCCAACATCCTTTTCTCCCCTGATTTATACAGCAATACCTGTATCTTTTCCATGGTCACCAGGCAACCGTATTTCATCAAGTCGAGTTGTGGGCGGATGGATTCGTAAAACGAACGGATTTTATCTTCCTGGTCGACCAATTCAATCACCAATGGAACCTTGTCGCTCACCTCCCAGAATTTGTAGGAATGAATGACCGAACTTGCCCCGAATCCCATGATGCCTTTGGTAACGGTGGCACCGGCGATTCCCTGCTTCTTGGCTTCAAAAACAATGGATTCATACAATAGGGTATGACCCACCTGGTCGGTTGAGCCAATAAAAATCCTAAGAACAAAGGCGTCTGTATTATTTTCCATATCAGAATAGTTTAGTCATGAAACGTCCTGCAAATACGGCCATCAGCCCAGCAAAAACGCTGAGTGAGGTGTATAGCGCAAAGCGCAGCCATTCCTGGTCGCGCATCAGTAAAAATGAATCGTTTGAAAAAGTGGAAAAGGTGGTAAACCCTCCACAGATTCCAACGGTCAGAAACAGGCGTACATCGGGACTCAGCACATCACCTTTTTCAGAAATGCCGTAGATCAGGCCAATTAATAAACATCCCACGATATTGACGATAAAGGTGCCCCACGGAAACACAGAGGAGACAGTCATCTGAAAATAGCGGGAAATCAAAAAGCGGGCAACGGTACCAATGAATCCACCCAGTCCAATAATCAAAATTGATTTTAGCATACGATGAATAGCAGTTTATGATGCGTTTGTATCTGAATCATAGCATTAATAGGGGATTTGGGCAAAGGTAAGGGTATTTACCTGATTGAAAAGTGTTTTTTAACAGTGTCAGTTATTTGGAATTAATTCAAATTAGGAATAGGATTGAAGGATTAAAGGATTGAAAAGCCAACTTGACAAATAATAAATATCGATGCAAATGATACAATTTACTAGGATTATCCCCAATAATACCTACCTTGTGAAGGACCTTTGGGAAAGTTTTATATATATTTTATAACTTTCCCAAATTATAAGAACCAAACCGTAAAAACTAACTATAAAAACCTAACAATGAACCTGATGAAATGCTTGTCTAAAAAGAAAATTGCTACTGTTTTAGGAATAGCAATTTTACAGTTGATGCAGTATTCGGTATGTACGGCACAGAATTCAGAAACGGACCAATCCATTGCCCATAACCGTAAGGGTGAGTTAATAATCAAGGCAAAACGTGGCACTCAAGTGACCGTTGAACAGCTCAGCCATGAATTCTGGTTTGGATGTGCACTTACCGACCAGATGTTCAATGGTTCAGCCAAAGAATCAGATGCCAAACAGTACAAAGAGAAATTTCTAGAGAATTTCAATTCGGCAGTGACCGAAAATGCGGTGAAATGGGGCAACATGGAACGCCAAAAAGGCAAGGTGAATTATGCAACCGTGGATGCCATACTAAACTGGACAGAGGAAAACCACATTCCACTGAGGGCACACAATCTATTCTGGGGAATTTCGGAATATGTACAGCCCTGGCTCAAGGAAATGTCGGATGTGGAATTGGAACAAACCCTTAAAGACCGCGCTGAAACCCTCACTGCACGATACAAGGGCCGGTTTTATGAACTGGACCTGAACAATGAAATGGTACACGGCAATTACTATGAAGATCGCCTGGGGCAAGACATAACAAAGAAGATGGCCGAATGGGCCCGCACGGGTGATCCAAACATCAGGCTCTTTTTAAACGATTACGATATTCTTACCGGGGTTAAATTGCCCGAATACATGGCTCAGATCCGTAAACTGCTCAAGCAGGGTGTTCCCATTGCAGGGATCGGTGTGCAGGGGCATCTTCATGCTGAAACATTCGACCGGGCTCAATTGAAAAATGCACTCGATTCACTGGCGCAGTTTCATTTGCCAATCCGCGTTACTGAATTCAATATGCCCGGACAGCGGTCAAAATACTACAAGGACCATAATTTGAGTATGACTCCCGAAGAGCAGGCCTTGACGGCCAGAGAACTGGTGGATTACTATAAAATCTGTTTTGCTCATCCAGCCGTAGAAGGGATCGTCATGTGGGGCTTCTGGGAAGGTGCCAACTGGATCAGGCCTTCGTCCTTGTACAACAAAGACTGGACTCCAAGACCTGCAGCAACGGCCTACCACGACCTGATTTTTAAAAAGTGGTGGACCCGTGAAGCGGGCAAGACCAACCGCAAGGGGGAATATTCAATCCCGGCATTTTATGGGAAATACAAGGTGACTGTTGATGGGAAAACCAAAGAGGTCGATTTAACCAAGGTTGCCGGGAAAGTGGTCGCCAAATTCTAAATCATTTATTCAACTTAAAATCATGGAAAGAAGAAATTTCATTAAGAATGCATCACTTGGATCAGCCGCCCTGGTTACTTCATTGTATGTGCCGGCTTTTCCCTCAGACAAGAAGTTGAAAATCGGCTTGATTGGAGCAGGCTGGTATGGCATGGTAATCACCAATGCGGCTTTAAAGGCAGGTGGGGTAGAGGTGGTCGCTATCTGCGATGTGGATACCGATCATTTGAAAAACAGTGCAGATGAGGTGGAAAAGACTCAGGGCTTCCGGCCTCAGACCTTCAAATATTACAAGGATCTTCTGGATGTCAGACAATTGGATGCTGTTTTTATCGGAACACCTCCTCACTGGCATGCATTGCAGTTTATTGCAGCCTGCGAAAAAGGACTGGATATTTACTGCGAAAAGCCACTAGCCTATGACATCCAGGAAGGTTTGGCCATGGTGAAAGCAGCCCAAAAAGCCGGCAACATTGTGCAGATTGGATTCCAAAGAAGGCAGAGTTCGGCTTTCAAAAAAGTAAAGGAAATGATCGGCCAGGGAACCATCGGGCATGTGCATCAGATAGCGGCTCAGATCAATTATATCCCGGTTGCCCAGGATACCACCATACAAGCGCCTCCCGCCTCCCTCGACTGGGAAGAATGGTGTGGTCCGGCTCCGAAACTCGACTACCGGCCGAGCATTGGCCATAAATCATGGCGCTTGGAGAAGGAATACGGAAATGGTCATTTGGTGGATTGGGGCATTCATCTCATTGATGGTATCTGCCTGATCATGGATGAATCGATGCCCACTGAATTTTATTCCAGGGGAGGCATTTTTGAATTGAAAAACCAAATCACCACCCCCGATACACTGACTGCAAACATGGCATTCAATAAAGCTCCTGTTGTATGGCAGCACCGGCTATGGGGTGCGGGCGACCCAAACAGGGAATTCAACAATGGTATTTTCATTCACGGAGAGAAGGCATCGGTGTTTACCACAGATTCAAAAATAACTCTTTACCCGGCCGGTAAGGATGGCAAGGTGGAGGAGATTCCGATCCCAACGGTAGACATGCAGGAAAATCATGTGGAGAATTTTCTAAGGGCGGTAAGAAGCAAGGATAAAAGTATGATCGCCTGTAGTCCTGAAAATGCATTCCAATCAACGGCAACTGTTCAATTGGCCATGATTTCATATTATACGGGATCATTGGTTAAATGGGATGCCATAAAAAATGAGATTGTTGACAACAAGGCCGCTTCACTGCTGGCAAAAAGAGATTACCGGGGTAAATATAAGCGACCTTGATGGATGTATTCAACTGCCATGAAATAACGGATGGCAATACCGGCCTTTTAACGCTATAAAATGATTGGAGAGCATTTTATATTTCAGTTTCAATTTGTACCTTTAAACTCAAAAATATGACCTCTAAAGAACGATTTGACCTTACGGTCAACCACAAGCAGCCCGATCGGGTGGTAGTTGATTTAGGATCGACCGCTGTCACCGGGATTCATGTGCTGTCGGTTGAAAACCTGAGGAAGCATTATGGGCTGGAATCCAAGCCGGTTCGTGTCATTGAGCCTTATCAAATGCTTGGGCTCGTAGAAGAGGATTTGCAGAATGCCCTTGGGCTTGATGTCGTTGGCGCCTGGGGAATAAACAATATGTTCGGCATTTACAACCATGAACCCTTAAAGGAAATTACCACCTTCTGGGGGCAGAAAGTGCTGGTTTCGGATGGGTTTATGACCACCAATGATGTGAACGGTGATTGGTTGATTTACCCCGAAGGCGATACTTCAGTTAAACCTTCTGGCCGTATGCCGAAAAGCGGCTATTTTTTCGACGCGATTGTCAGGCAGGAGCCCATTGAAGAAGAGAAACTGGACGTGAGGGACAATCTGGAAGAATTTGGTTTGATTTCTCAGCGCGAGCTTAATTTCTGGAAAGAATCAACCAGGAATGCACGGGCTACAGGAAAAGCGGTGATTGCAGGTCTCGGAGGCACTGCCCTGGGCGATATTGCCCTGGTTCCCGGGTTGCAGATGAAACAGCCCAAAGGCATCCGTGACATTGCCGAATGGTACATGAGCACCGTTTTACGGCCCGATTATGTCAGCGCTATTTTTGATCGTCAGTCGGAGATCGCCCTGGAGAATTTCCGTCGCCTGCATGAAGTCATCGGCGATAACCTGGATGCCGTTTTTATCTGTGGAACCGACTTTGGAACCCAGGATTCAACCTTCTGCGCTCCCGAACAGTTTGACGATTTGTGGCTACCCTACTACCGAAGGATCAATGATTGGGTGCATACCCATACCAGCTGGAAAACATTTAAGCATTCCTGTGGAGCTGTGGAGACATTTATGTCGCGCTTTGTTGATGCCGGTTTTGACATCATCAACCCCGTACAGGTGAGTGCCAGGGGAATGGATGCCAGGCATCTGAAACAGACTTATGGACGCGATCTTGTATTTTGGGGAGGCGGTATCGATACCCAAAAGACCTTGCCTTATGCCACTCCCGAAAAAGTGCGCGAAGAGGTACTCCGTTTTTGCGACATATTTGCCAAAGACGGCGGATTTGTATTCAACACCGTTCACAATATACAGGCCAATGTGCCGGTCGAAAACATTGTGGCCATGGTAGATGCCATCGGGGAATTCAATGGGAAAGCCTGAAAACAGATCTGATTAATTTTAATTCTGAACCAATGAGAAAACTACAATTCACCCTGCTGATTTTGCTGGTACTGGTCACAACAATGCTCTCCGCCAGGGAGTATCATGTGGCAGTCAATGGAAGCGATTCGAACAAAGGTTCGGCCTCCAGGCCATTCCGTACGATCAACCAGGCCGCTCAGCTTGCTCACCCGGGTGATGTAATTACCGTCCATGAAGGGACTTACCGCGAATGGGTCAATCCGGCCAGAGGGGGCGAAAGTGATGCAAGGAGAATTGTCTATCAGGCTGCCACAGGTGAAAAAGTTGCGATTAAAGGATCAGAAATCATCACGAGATGGAAAAATGAAAAGGAAGGCGTGTGGTCGGTTACTATTCCCAATTCTTTTTTTGGAAATTACAACCCTTACCAGGATTCTATATACGGCGATTGGTTCGATCGAAGAGGAAGAATACACCATACGGGTGAAGTATTTCTGAATGGAAAATCCCTGTACGAAAAGGAAACCATCGACAAGGTGATGCATCCGTTGGCTGATTCGAATATTTTGGATCCAGAAGGTTCTACCTATACCTGGTTCTGCAAATCAGACAACAGTACGACGACCATTTGGGCCAACTTTCACCAGTTTAATCCCAACCAAGAATTGATTGAAATCAGTACCCGGAGAACGGTTTTTTATCCTGAGAAACCGGGCATTAATTACATTACCCTCAGCGGATTCCACATCAGCCAGGCAGCTACCCAATGGGGAGCCCCGACGGCCGAGCAGGTAGGAATGGTTGCAACCCATTGGAACAAAGGCTGGATCATTGAGAATAATGTGATCAGTGATTCAAAATGTTCTGGCATTACACTGGGCAAGGAAAGAGGTACTGGGCACAATGTCTGGTCGGCCGATAAAGGGAATGTCAACAATGATGGCAACATTCATTACATTGAAGTAACCTTTAGAACCATCCGCAATGGCTGGAACAGGGAAAATATCGGTTCACACATCGTGAGAAACAACACCATTTTTAACTGCGAACAGACGGGCATTTGCGGTAGCATGGGCGCCGCTTTCAGTACGATCGAAAATAATCACATCTATAACATCTTCACCAAGAGGCAATTCTCAGGAGCCGAGATTGGCGGGATCAAATTCCATGCAGCCATCGATACCCAAATCCGCAAAAACAGGATCCATCAATGCGGCAGGGGATTGTGGCTCGATTGGATGGCTCAGGGAACCAGGGTTTCAGGTAACCTGTTCTATGATAATAGCTTGGAAGATATCTTTTTGGAAGTAAACCACGGACCGTTTATAGTTGATAACAACATTCTCTTATCACCTGTTTCCATCCGTACACAGTCTGAAGGGGGAGCCTACCTGCATAACCTGGTGACTGGAGTGGTTCAAATGTGGCCTGATCCCAACAGGTTTACTCCTTACTTCGTGCCCCACTCAACCGATATGGCAGCACTGACTACCATCTTTTCGGGCGATGACCGCTTCTACAACAACGTTTTCATCGGAGAAGGCACAAAGACTGTCAAACGTAATATCTATCAGC
>DASXUZ010000031.1:0-6374 GCA_036504555.1 Prolixibacteraceae bacterium
GGAACCATCCTTCGATATTTATATGGAGTATGGAAAATGAGGAAGGAATTCAGGGCACCGTTACCGGGACCAGGATCCTTGAAACCCTGGTGTCAAAAACCCACAAAATAGACTCTACCCGTAAAGTTACCGCAGCAATGAACCATGGCCGCAACGATGGTGGGTATGCTGATGTGTTGGATGTGGTTGGGTATAATTATGGCGACAAGCAATTTGCCTATGTCAAGGATCATGAAAAATATCCTAAGCGGATAATATTTTGTACCGAAGGAACAAGTTTTGTTTCAACGCGCGGCGAATATGAGAACAATTGGGGAAAAGGCTATGCATCGAACTCTATTATATGGCAACCCGACTGGGGGCCATATCCTGGTGAGGATTGGGCCGATATCGTAAAATATCCCTACCTCGGAGGCTTGTTTGTCTGGACGGGCTTCGATTACAGGGGAGAACCAACTCCATTTAGGTGGCCCTGTGTATCGTCGCATTTCGGGTTTATGGATATCTGCGGGTTTCCAAAAGACGGCTATTATGCCTATAAAGCCGCCTGGACGAATGAACCTGTGGTTCATATTTTCCCACACTGGAACTGGTTGGGAAAAGAAGGGGATTCTATCAAAATACATTGTTACACCAATTGCGAAGAAGTTGAACTGTTCCTCAATGGCAAAAGTGCTGGAAAGCAAAAGGCCATCCCTTACAAGAAACTGATATGGGGACTTATCTATCAACCCGGAAAGCTGGAAGCCAGGGGTTACAAGGGAGGAAAAGTAATTGCCAAAGAGGTAGTTGAGACCACCTCTGCACCCTCACAGATTGCATTGAGCAGCGATGTCAATACCCTGAAAGCCGATGGCTGTGATGTGACTGTCATCAAAGTAGCTATTAAAGATGCAAAAGGACGCGTAGTACCAACAGCCGATAACCTGGTGAAATTCACTATCGAAGGTCCGGGTCGGATTATTGGCACAGGTAACGGCAACCCGACAAGCAAAGAGCCCGACAAGGCCACCCAGCGGATGGCATTCAATGGGTATTGTTTGGTATTGGTACAGTCTGAAAAGCAAGCAGGGAAAATCAAACTAAAAGCATCTTCAGATAATTTGAAGGAAACTGAAGTGTTTATTATAACGGAATAAAAAATGAAGCACACAAATAATATCCATCTGAGGGTAAAGAACCTTCTGTTTTTTTTATTCTTTACCTGCGGATTGTTTAATTCGCTACTGGCACAAACTTCCTATTTCGTTTCCCCTATTGGCAACGATAAAAATACCGGCACGGAGAAAGCTCCTTTTAAAAGCATAAAAGCAGCACAATATATTGCACAGGAACAAAAAGGAGAAATTACCATCTATCTGCGCAGTGGAGAATACCGGCTGAATGAAACAATCATTTTCACCCCACAGGATGGTAATAAGGATAAACGTTTGACCTTGCGCTCATATCCGGGCGAGCAGGCAGTCATCAGCGGTAGTGTTCAACTTAAACTTCAGTGGGAACCATATAAAAATGGGATTATGAAGGCGAGGGTTTCCCCGCAGATATCTATTGATATGCTTACCGTTAATGGGAAGATTCGTCACATGGCCCGATATCCGAATTTTGACTCAACAGCCGTAAGGTTCAACGGTACATCAGCAGATGCGACTGCTGCGGGGCGTGTGAACTCCTGGAAAAACCCTTCGGGAGGATTTCTTCACGCCATGCATGTCAGCGATTGGGGTGATTTTCATTACCTGATTTACGGAAAAGATGAAAAAGGCACCTTGGAAATGAAGGGTGGGTGGCAGAACAACCGTCCCTATGGTTTAAGCCCGGACAACCGGATGGTAGAAAATATTTTTGAAGAACTGGACGCTCCCGAAGAATGGTATTTCGATCCCAAAGAAGCGGTATTGTATTATTATCCCCTGCCTGAGGAGGATATTCACAGTTCGAAATTTGAGGTTGCCCAGTTAAAACACTTGGTTGAATTTCGGGGGACAGCGCAGTACCAGGTCAGAAATATCACGATAAAGAACATTGAATTTACTCAAACTGCAAGGACTTTCATGGAGAAATACGAGCCGTTGCTGCGCTCTGACTGGACCATCTATCGTGGTGGAGCTATCGTTTTTGAAGGTACAGAAAGCTGTCATTTGGAGGATTGTTACTTGCATAATCTGGGCGGCAATGCGGTATTCTTTTCCAATTACAACCTGAATTCAGGTATTTCGGGATCACACATTACCCAAATTGGGGCCAGTGCCATTTGTTTTGTGGGTGATACCAATGCCGTTCGTTCCCCGGTGTTTAATTATCACAATTTTACTCCCTTTGAACAATTGGATCGCGAACCAGGGCCCAAAATAAACAATTACCCTTCACATTGTTTGGTCTATGACAATTTGATCCATACCATCGGCTTATTCGAAAAGCAGATTTCCGGGGTAGAATTATCTATGTGCAAGTCAATCACAGTGAGCCACAATAGCATCTATGATGTTCCCCGCTCGGGTATTAATGTAAGCGAAGGTACCTGGGGAGGGCATATTATAGAATACAACGATGTGTTCGAAACTGTTAAAGAAACGGGGGATCATGGCTCGTTTAACTCTTGGGGGCGCGACCGTTTCTGGCATCCGGATCGTGAAGAAATGAATAAGATAGTGGCAAAGGAACCTTCGTTAATCCTGGCTGATGTCCTATCAACAATCACCATCCGCAATAACCGCTTTCGCTGCGACCGAGGCTGGGACATCGACTTAGATGATGGTTCTAGTAATTATCATATTTACAATAATCTTTGTCTGAATGGAGGCATAAAACTTCGTGAAGGGTTTTATCGGGTTTTGGAAAACAATATTTTAGTTAATAATACATTTCATCCGCATGTGTGGTTCGAAAATAGCGGCGATGTTTTTACACGCAACATCGTGATGGAATCTTATCAGCCAATTAATTTATCAGGTTGGGGTGTAAGGGTTGATGATAACATTTTTACAAATGGTAAGGCATTGGAGTCGGCCCTCAATTGGGGTGTCGACAAGCATTCGATTGTGTTTCTAGCCGAATTTCAGGATCCGGAGCATGGAGATTTCAGGGTAAAGGACAGCGGAAGTGCTGTCTTTCGCTTAGGCTTCCAGAATTTCTGTATGGATTGTTTTGGGGTTGTTTCTCCGGGATTGAAACGATTGGCCAAAACGCCCCGGATAACTTTACCCCATGTAAAAGCTGAGAGTGCCACAACCAACAGTATTCAATGGCAGGGATGGCATGTCAAGAACCTGGAAACTCCGGGTGAACGCTCTGCTACTGGTATGGATACCGAACGTGGGGTATATGTTATTTCAATTGATAAGCCCAATTGCAGCATGAGCAATATCATTCACCAGAATGATGTGATCCTGAAATTTAATGGAAAGGTGATAAATAATCTGGACGATCTACAAAATGCCTCAATGCAAGTAGATCCGACAAAACCCTTGGAGATAGTCGTTTTCAGGAATCAAAAGGAAACTATCATTATTGCTCCGGAGAATATGATACGAGTAAATTAAACAAACGAAAATATAAACCCCAATGTATGTGTAGACTAAATTCATTTCAAAACAAATCTAGTAATTCAAAACAAATCGTATTTGTATTCATGCTATTGATAAGTGCTTTTTCAGGCTATGCGCAAAATGGAATGGAGAGAAAGCAATTATTTGATTTTAATTGGAAATTCTTTTTGGGTGATGCTTCTGAAGCCAAAGCAAACGATTTCAATGATGAGAGCTGGCGTAAACTTGATTTGCCACATGATTGGAGTATCGAAGGGAAAATCCATCCTAAAAACCCGACCAAAGGGGCTGGAGGATATTTCCCGGCAGGCATAGGCTGGTACCGGAAAACCTTCCAGGCGGTTGATGCGTGGAGAGCTGAAAAAGTAGCAATCTATTTTGAAGGCGTTTACATGAATTCCGAAGTCTTTATCAACGGAAAATCGCTGGGTATTCATCCGTATGGCTACACATCGTTCAGCTACGACCTAACACCTTATTTGAATTTCGGAAAAGAAAACGTGATTGCTGTGCGGGTCGACAATTCACAGCTGGTAAACAGCCGTTGGTACAGTGGCTCAGGAATCTACCGCCACGTTTGGATGATGGTAACCAATCCTGTGCATGTGCCGCATTGGGGTGCAGCCATTACGACTCCCATCATATCTGCAAAAAAGGCAACTGTAGTGGTGAAAATAGTAGTTAAAAATGAAACTTCATCAACGCAGGGAATTGTTGTTAAAACCATTCTTTGGAATAAGAATTCTAAAAATGCGGGAAATGACCAAGCACAAATTGAGCTTCCTGCCAATAGTGAAAAGGAAATCACGCAAACCATACAAGTGTCAAATCCTTTGCTTTGGACTCCTGAAACTCCCTATTTATATCAGGCTCATATTCAGGTATTAAATAACAAAAAAGTGCTGGATGAAACGAAAACCAATTTTGGCATCCGTTCCATTGCGTTTACTGCTGAGAACGGATTCCAACTCAATGGGAAAACTGTAAAATTAAACGGCGGTTGCGTGCATCACGAAAATGGTTGTTTAGGCGCTGCGGCATTCGACCGTGCCGAGGAGCGCAAGATTGAATTACTTAAAGCAGGTGGATTCAACGCTGTCAGGACTTCACACAATCCACCTTCCGAAGCATTTCTGGATGCCTGCGACAGATTAGGCTTACTGGTTATGGACGAATCGTTTGATTGCTGGAAAATAGGGAAAAACAATAACGATTATTCTAAATATTTCAATCAATGGTGGCGACGCGATTTGGACGCAATGGTATTGCGTGATCGCAATCACCCTTCAGTTTTCATGTGGAGCATTGGTAACGAAATACCGGAGAGAGGCGATCATTCGGCCATTGAAACCGCCAAAATGCTTATCAATGCGATAAAGAAAATAGATACAGTCCGCCCAATTACGTCAGCCATTGTGAATAATGGTAAGGATTGGTCAAAATTCGATACGCTTATGGCAGTACATGATGTTGCCGGATATAATTACAACCTGTGGAGCGCTCCGGCCGATCACAAAAGAGTGCCTTCGCGTATGATAGTTCATACCGAATCCTATCCAAAAGATGCTTTTACCAATTGGAAATTGGTGCAGGAAAATAATTACGTGATCGGCGATTTTGTCTGGACAGCGATAGATTATCTCGGTGAAGCCGGTATTGGTAGAACTTATTATTCTGGCGAAACGCCTGGAGAAAACTGGGATAACGATATGTTCCCTATTCATGCTGCTTATTGTGGCGATATTGATCTGATTGGGTGGAGAAAGCCCATTTCGCATTATCGGAGCATGTTGTATAATACCAACGAAAAGCTCTACATGGCTGTTCGTGAACCAGCACCGGAACCTTTGGAAATAAAAGAAACCTGGTGGTCGGTATGGCCCACCTGGGAAAGTTGGACATGGCCCGGTTTTGAAGGTAAAGCGATACAAGTGGAAGTGTATTCAAAATATCCAAAGGTTAGGCTCTACCTCGACAATAAATTGATCGGAGAGCAGCTTACAACTGTTGAACAACAGTTTAAGGCTACCTTTTCAGTACCCTATTCGCCTGGCTTACTAAAAGCTGTTGGTGTAGAGAATAATGCTGAAATTGAATCGACCATTTTGCAAACTTCAGGCGATGCATCAAAAATAAAATTGACTGCTGATAGAAAAGAAATACTGGCCAATGGTCAGGATCTGTCCTTTGTGACAATTGAGGTAACTGACAAAGACGGGAACCATCAACCCAATGCCTCAAACCGATTGCATTTTAAAATTGAAGGCGAAGGTACAATTGCCGGGGTGGATAATGCCGATATCAAAGATACCGACCCCTATGTGGGCAATACCCGTAAAGCCTGGAAGGGACGAGCGTTGGTGGTGATAAAGAGTACTCACGAAACTGGAGACATTAAATTAACCGTAACATCCCAAGGGTTGCCAGATAATAATTTAATTATCAAGAGCATAGGACAATAAATTATATGCAAGTTTAATTATTTATATAGTAAAAGATAAATAAGATGGTTAAGAATATTCTATATGCAATCATATTTTCCGGCCTTGCAATTGGTCTGAATGCACAGACAAAAGCTCCTGGTTCTTTTGGTCCTGTCCCTTCAGAAAACCAGTTAAGATGGCAGGAGATGGAATATTACGCTTTTGTTCATTTCTCGCTAAACACCTATACCGACCAATCATGGGGCAACGGCAATGAAGATGTAAAGCTGTTTAACCCTGAAAAATTGGATTGTCGTCAGTGGGCACGTATTTGCAAAGAGGCAGGGATGAAAGGAATCATCATTACGGCTAAACACCACTGTGGCTTTTGCCTTTGGCCTTC
>DASXUZ010000032.1:0-4103 GCA_036504555.1 Prolixibacteraceae bacterium
ACAATTCATAGTTATCACCAGACTTGCGCCACGAGATTCCCGAAAATGAATTCATTAAACCATCCTTGCTAAAATAACTTTTCAGAACAAAGCGGCTGATTATTTTCTTACTTTCAGGTGAGATAATGACTACAGAATATCGACCTTCAACCGCAATCCACTTTCCATCGGGTGAAACTGCACAGTCAAGGGCATGATTTTCGAGGTCTTTGTCTCCAAAATAGATCTGCATTCCTGCCGGATCAACCCATTTGTTATAAGGCATTAAAACAGGCAGATCATTCCCTGAAAGTGTGCTGTTTTCATAAGAAGTGAGGTATTTGTGCTGTTGTCGTAATATCTTATTGGATTGTGAAAACAACTGGTTAACTGCGATTAAGCAGGTCAATATTGAAAGCAGAAAGAGTCTGAATTTCATTCTTTAAAAGAAATTAAATTGAAAATTTTCGAATAAAAATAAGAACATTTTCTCAGTATGAACATAGCGTGAATTAAAATTTCCGTAATCCCCCTTCAATTAAGGCACATAAGTAATTAACAAGGTTGGATTTCGCATTCTATCTGCCTCCCGTTTTGGCCCTATCTTCTTCGTATTTTAAGTAAGGTTTGAATAAGGTTTGTGTAATGAGGGTGTCCAAAAAGGCATCCTCTTTTTTTATTAAAAAAATATTATAAAAATTTGTATATTACGCTGATGTTTAGTATATTGGCATCGTAAATCATTGATTATGCAACCAATATTTAAACAGTACAATCAAGGACAAGCCGAACTATTTCCACAGAGACTTGATGATTATATTGAGGAAAATGATCCGGTTCGACTAGTCAACCAAGTGGTAGATGAGCTTGACCTGAACTCTGTCATCCAAAGTTATAAAGGAGGCGGAACCAGCAGTTTTTGTCCCAGAATGATGATCAAGGTATTGTTTTATGCCTACATGCGTAACATCTACTCCTGCCGTAAAATTGAAGCTGCTCTATCTGAGAATGTTCACTTCCTGTGGCTTTCCGGCAAACAATTTCCTGACTTTCGTACCATTAATGATTTTAGAAGCAAAAGGCTTAAACATCAGATTCACAGTATTTTCAGTAAAGTAGTGATGATGCTTGTTGATTTAGGGTATGTGAGTCTTGATGTTCAGTATGTTGATGGGACCAAGATTGAATCCGCCTCCAACCGTTACACATTTGTGTGGCGTAAATCGGTTGAAAGAAACAAACTCAAACTTGAGGTCAAAGTTGATAATATTATTAAACAGATTGAAAAAGGAATACAGGATGATAATCGTAACGATGATCAAACTCCAACTCCGATAAATTCCAAAATACTCAAAGAGAGAATCAAAGAATTGAACGCAAATGAAAAACAGAGCAGGGAAGAGAAAAAGCAAGTAAAAGAACTTGTAAAGCACCAGGCTAAACTGGAAGAGTACGAAAGGCATCTGGATACTCTTGGCAACAGAAACAGCTACTCAAAAACAGATCCCGATGCAACGTTCATGAGAATGAAAGAGGACCATATGGGCAATGGTCAATTGAAACCCGCATACAACGTTCAAATCAGCACTGAAAATCAATTTATTACAAATTTTGGGATCTATCAGAATCCAGGTGATATTTCAACTTTTAATGATTACATAGATTCCTTCGAAGAAAAATATGATCGCCAATCTTTAGAAATAGTTGCCGATTCAGGTTATGGCAGTGAACAAAACTATGATCACATGGAAAGTAAGCAGATTGCCAACTATGTGAAATTTAGCTATTTTCATAAAGAACAAAAGAGACCATTCAAGAACAATCCTTTTCTGACAGATAACCTTTTCTACAATCCGGAGGGTGATTTTTTTGTATGTCCAATGGGTCAGAAGATGGAGTTAATTGGTAGGAGTAAAAGAGTATCCGATCGAGGCTATTCCAGTGAAATCTCACTTTATCAGGTAAAAAGGTGTGAGGGATGTCCACTGAGAGGGGCGTGTCACAAAGCAAAAGGAAACAGAATAATTGAGATAAATCACAATTTAAGGCGCCATAAAAATATTGCCCGGGAAAACCTCACCTCCGAGCGAGGTCTAATGCATCGAAGTCGAAGACCGATAGAACCGGAGGCTGTTTTCGGTCAGATAAAATCAAACCGAAAGTTCAATCGTTTCCGGCTAAGAGGGTTGGATGGCGTAGCTGTAGAGTTTGGTTTGATAAGTATAGCGCTAAACCTCTCAAAAATGATGAAAAAAGCAATAAATGAAACGATTAATAGCCCAAATTCGTTACTTATAAGCGTTGAAAACTTAATCTGTACTACAAAAACTGAGATCCAGAATTGGATCTCAAAAATTTTAAAT
The DNA here is from genome assembly GCA_036504555.1 of Prolixibacteraceae bacterium. Taxonomy (GTDB): domain Bacteria; phylum Bacteroidota; class Bacteroidia; order Bacteroidales; family Prolixibacteraceae; genus Aquipluma. The sequence goes on from DASXUZ010000032.1 coordinate 2,343, forward strand.
CATTGCTTTAGTTTTTCAGCAATTTGAGTGAAAATTAAAAGGCTGCCTTTTCAGACAGCCTCATTACACAAACCTTACACAAACATTACACAAAGCCTCTATTAGGTGATATGAAAAGATATTCATGGCATGGCGGGAATGGGTGAGAGAAAATGGCTTTTCAGAGGTTGAAATTATGAAAATGAAAATACGGCAGAGATTCAACTTTTCTATTTCTCATTATAAAATGCTTAACTTTGAATAAACTAAGAATAAATTTTATGCGCCACATAGCGACCATTTTTTCGATCGTCCTTTTATTCGTATCCTGCAACCGTGATCCTCTTGTGCCGGATTCTAATGGATCAATAGTTTATACGAATGTTGAATTTGGAAGCGATGCACAACAGAAAATGGATATTTACCTGCCGGCCGGGAGAACTGTCAATGCCACAAAAACCATTGTAGTTATTCATGGGGGTTCATGGACAAGTGGTGATAAATCAGAAATGACAGAGGTCATCGATTCGTTGAAGCTCCGGTTGCCAAACTATGCATTTATCAATCTCAATTATCGCCTCGCAGGGAATAATGCAATCAATGTTTTCCCGACTCAGGAAAATGATGTGAAAACTGCCATCGCGTTATATCTCTCAAAATCTTCTGCATATGAAATTTCGAAGGATATCATTGTTTTGGGGGGTAGTGCGGGCGCGCACCTGGCATTGTTGTACAGTTACAAAAACGATCCTGACAAACACGTAAAGGCGGTGATTGACTTTTTTGGGCCAACTGACCTGGCGGCTATTTGGAATGAAGGTCCCCTCCCCCAACTTGCATTGACGGCGGTAACCGGTAAAACCTATTCGCAGGACCCCGCCATCTATACCCAGTCAAGCCCCGTGAATTTTATCAATTCGCAGAGTCCCCCGACTATTGCGTTCCAAGGCGGAATGGATAATGTCGTTATTCCAGAACAAACCAATATCCTGATCGCTAAGTTGAATTTAATGGGGGTCACCAATCAATTTGTATTCTATCCAAACGAAGGCCATGGATTTACACAGGCAAGCAACACCGATGCTTTAACCAAATCCCTTATTTTTATTTCAAAATATGTGAAATAGTTTATGTTCAGCTAACTGATACCCGACGGAAACGAACCTTGTCGATTTCTGATTGAAAACTGAAACTATTTCATGAAAAACATGATTATATATTTAGAGATTGTATATTTTTAAACCCAAATGTTTTAAAACTAATAAATAACCAAACAAATGAGAGCTATTCAATCTTTCTTCGCAGTCGCTTTGATTTCCTTGTCGGTCACATCGTGTAAAGAGAAACCCAAAACAGAACAGGTACCTGTTCAAAAAACTGATCTTAGTGAATATCTTGGTCAATGGACCATTGATGTTCAAGGCGGTGGAGTCAGCTGGCTTGAAGTTCGCCAGGAAAAGGACTACCTCGATGCAGATCTTCTCTGGATTGGCGGAAGTGTTTTACCCGTTGCTAATGTTTATCTTGATAATGATCACAATCTGATCGTAACGCGAATTGATAATGTTGTCCGCACGAAGGATGAAAAAGGAACACCAATCCGTTCACATCAGTTAACCAACTTGTTGAAAATGGCTAAAAAGGGAGAGAAAATTGTTGGTATCCTCTATAGCCCAAAACGTAGTGGAGATGGTGTGGATTCAACCTCATTCACAGGAACAAAGTTAGCCGCGCCTCCCGCTGCTCCCGATATGACCAAACTTAAATTTGGTACACCCATCA
>DASXUZ010000033.1:0-10735 GCA_036504555.1 Prolixibacteraceae bacterium
GGGACACTTTTTATCTGTTTATTTTTTTAAACACATAGACACATAGAACACATAGTCCCGAGGACTCGGGATAAACTATGTGTCCTATGTGTCTATGTGTTTATTTTTCATTTGCTTATAAGACAGATGGGACAAAGTTAATGCCAATCCCACAGATGAAGGCGGGTGTAGTCCCGAATTGTTATGTCCATAGCAGGACGATACAGCCTCAACGCGGGATGCAAATCGATAAGTGGACATACTGAATCTTAAAACTATTGAAGCCCACAGAAATGAAAGGATGAGTTCTCAGGGCCTATCCTTTGAATGGTCAGGCAGCAATCAAGGCCACTTTATTTGGTGACTGTACCAACAGAACGCAGTCTCAATCTCAGGACATGGCAGGTCGGTTGATGAATCGCAGTTTCTTTCACATCATTCAAATTCTACGCCCCCTACTAATTTTTTCCCTTTACCAACATTTGTTGGCTGGAAGGCCTAATATTTGGGATTCGGTTTTTTGACCAAATCCGCTGGCCAAAACATCCCGCATGGGTATGCCTGAAACCGCTATTGGTCAACTGCCAGGTATTTAAATAATTCGAAGCTTATTTAAATATTATTCGAAAGTTATACAAAGATTATTCGAGTAGAATAGGAATATCTTCGAATAACCTTCGAATAACCTTCGAATAATCTTCGAATAATCTTCGAATAACCGAACTATCCAGCAGCGGTATATTCACCGACAAAAAGCCAATCGGAAGGTTATTGTTTCGCTTATTACAAAGTTCGTGTCAGGTATATTTGCCCACCTTTTGAATAACCAATTTACCCTCAAAACCTCCTTTCTTCTGCCCTCCCCTTCCCATTTCTCACTTTCTCATTTTCTCACCTTCTCATTTCTCATTTCTCATCTTCTCATCTTCTCATTTTCTCCTTATAACATAACAATTTAGCAACAAATCCCAGCTACATTGCCCGATTACCAAGTGAAGCGCAAGAAATGAATTATTGATCAGTGAATCAATTGGGTATCAACCCACTATAAATAGGACAATTTGTTCTTTTTATTAAATTCCGGGCTTAAAAACAACCGTTAAAACTTGTTAATCTCTCTTTTTTGAGCTATATTTGATAGTGTACATTATAAATAAATGGTTGTTAATTAAAAATTTAAAACTTCAAATCATGAAAAGAATCTTTACTTTATTAGTGTGCGCTTTTTTATTCACGATGGTGATGGGCCAGGCCCCAACTGCGGTTGTAAAAAAAGCTACTGTATCACCTGTCATCGACGGTGAAGTGGATGCTGTATGGGCAGATGCCAATGTATATAACATTGACAAACCCTACAAAAATGAAAATCCGACTGTAGGAGCTTCAGGTACGACCACCTGGCAGGCCCTATGGGATGACAAAGGTGTTTATGTGCTTCTAAAAGTCAATGACAATGTTTGGGCGCCTGTTTATGCTGGAACAGTAACAGGTGCAGATTACAAGTATGATCATCCTGAAATTTACTTTGACACCAATTATGTGCTCAAAGATGGAAAAGGCCCGCAAACCGATGCAAATGGAAACGGTAACGGACATTACCAGTTCGCCCCCCACCCGATTAAGGACTCCATTAGTGGAGGCGAAGCATCGTCAACAGGTGCCAATGGCGCTCGGTTCTCCTACAATGTGACCGATCCAGCCTACATGGTTGAATATTTCATTCCTTTTACAAAATTGATTAATGGCGATGGCAATATGGTGGATAAAGCTGGTGAGATCGGTTTTGATGTCACCATCTGTGATAATGATGTTCCAACTTTGGTTCGCGACAGAGAAGTTTGGGCCAATGTTGGAAATATCAATGAAAGCTGGATCAGCATGGATGATTGCGGAACCATTACCCTGGAAGGCGCAGAAACACCCATTTTTGTGGATGCGATTACCTTAAACTCTGGTGGAACCATTACAACTGACAATGGAACTTTACAAATGGTTGCTACAATTACTCCAGCAGATGCATCGAACAAGGTCGTAAAATGGACTGTCGTGAATGGAACTGGAAAAGCTTCCATTGATGCCAACGGACTTCTTAAAGCCATTACCAATGGGACTGTGAGTGTAAAAGCTACGTCCACTGATGGAATGGGAGCAGAGGACATGAAAGAAGTAGTGATCAGTGGCCAGGTAATTGATAAAGCAGATATTTACAACAGCTTTAACTTGATTAAAAATTGGAATTTCGATACCAATCTTACTGGTTGGGGTAATTATGTGGATGCTGCTAATATGGTTCAACCTACCGCTGCCCCAATGGTTCAAAATGGTGTGGCTACAATGTTAGTGGGTCTATCTACAGTTACAACTGAAAATCCTCGTGCACCTTGGCATTATCAATTAAATCAAACTGGATTATTGGCAGAACCAGATATGCAGTACGTTTTGGCTTTTAAATCATGGGCTTCGGAAGAAGTTCCTGCTGTAGTTGACTTTGAAAGTGGATCTTCAATTACTACGGCAAATGGTGGAGATCAATACGTTCGTTATGGAACTTCTGCAGATATAGAAGCTACAAACAAGGAATCAGAATGGTTTTATACAACGCCAACCGAAGCCAAATGGTTTGTGTTTCATGTTAATTTCAACAAGATGATTCCAACTACGATTCAAAAGATTCAATGGATGCTATCACTTTCAAATTCAACCATCTACATTGATAGTGTACTGTTAGTTAAGCAAACAGAATATGATATGCTGGCAACAGTCGGTATCCGATCTCTTGCCAACTCGATCAGCAAAGTATATCCCAATCCGGTAGGTGACGGCAACACTTTATTTGTTGAATTGTCTAAATCCAACACCAAAGTGGCCATTTACAATGCCATTGGACAAAAACTAATGGAAAAAGTGGCAACCGGTACGATGGCCAAATTTAATGTCAAGAGCCTGCAAAAAGGCATCTATTTCATCCGCTTAGCCGATGGAACTACGCAGAAGTTTATCAAATAATTGTATTTTTTAATCTATCAATACCAAGAAAGCCTTGCGTTTATCGCAAGGCTTTTTTTATGAAGAACAATTAAATGCTTGCGAATTCAAAACTTGGACCGAAGTATCCATTTCTTAGAAAAAAGAAGATTGGATACAATGGTTTTTTTTGCTATCTGTCACCACCGATACCATTGAAACAACTACTTGCAAATAGCGCAAACACATTCTATCAAACTGATATACAACACCTTTCAAGCCAACACAAAAATCTCAGAATACAAATGCTCACATATAAAGACAAATTACTCTTTTAAATTTATTTTTAGTTAAAACTATCATTCGCGCTTGTTTCTTAAAAATATTTTCATCTACTTTGTTACTGCTAATATTTAAATTAATTAATAATTAAAACTTCGAATTATGAAAAAAATCTTTACTTTATTATTAAGCGTCTTTGCAGTAACATTTGCCATGGCCGAGGCTCCAACTGGAGTATTCGCCAAAGCTTCTGTAGCTCCTGTTGTAGACGGTGTTATTGATGCCGTTTGGGCAGAAGCAACTGAATATAACATTGAAAGGGTTGTAGGAACCAATACCCCTACTATTGGTACCCCAGGACAAACTACCTGGAAAGGTATGTGGACCAAAGAAGGTGTATATGTTTTAATTCAGGAAACTGACAATGCATTTTATCCCAACTATGTAGCTGGATCAGGTTTGAATGACTATGACTATGACAAACTTGAACTTTATTTCGATGTGAACTATGTATTGTTAGATGCTAAAGGCCCTTCTGTTGGTGGTAGCGGACATATTCAAATCGCTCCCGGATTCAAACTGGACAAGAATGATGGTACCCTTTTCACCGGAACTGACGGCGTTAAAAACGCTTTCATGGTTGAAGGCTCACATTACATTGCTGAATATTTCGTTCCTTATACCAAATTGGTTGATTTGGATGGCGCTCAGGTTGACAAAACCAACACCATCGGTTTTGACGTAACTGTTATTGACAGAGATCCTGGTGACACACAACGTAACAGTGCTGTATGGTCAAATGAAGGTGCTGCCGGTGAATCATGGGCTAACATGGACGATTGCGGACGTGTAACTTTTGCAGATGCTGAAGCTGGTATTCCAGTTGACAATGTAGTAATTGCACCTGCCGCTGGAACAATTACCGTGGATAAAGGAACACTTCAAATGACTTCAACTGTTACTCCTGAAGATGCTACCAACATGGTGGTAAAATGGGTACTTGTTGGTGGAACAGCTCAGGCTACCTTGAGCTCAAGCGGTCTTATCACTGCAGTTACAAACGGAACTATCATTGTGAAAGCCGTTGCTACCGATGGCAGTTTCTCTGAATCTCAGGAAGTTACTGTAACAATCACCAACCAGACAAGAATTAAATATACAGACGACACCTGGAATACCAGCAACATCATCAAAAACTGGAATTTCGATACCGATGTTTCTGAATGGGGTGGATGGGTTGATGGAGCCTTGGCTGGTCAATCTGCTCCTGTTGTTACAGACGGAGTTTTGGTAATGAAAACTGCTAAATCTGGAGCTGGAGAAGCATGGCATTACCAACACAATCAAATCAATTTGGGTGCTGAACAAGGTGTAGAATATACCCTGATGTTTAAATCATGGTCAACTGGCGTTTCTGTTTGCGATGTTGACTTTGAAGATACCGATGTTCTAAGCTACCACCGCTATGGAAAATCTACCGATCCAGAAGCCATCAACGGTGAATCTGATTGGAAATACAACGTAACTACTATTCCTAGCTGGTTTACTTTCCATGTAACATTTACTGATTTGGTTGAAACTTCAGTACAGAAAATTCAGTACATGATTTCACTTTCAAACGAAACCATCTACCTGGACAGCGTACTTTTGGTGAAAACTGAAGACATGAAAGTTGTTACCGGACTTGCTTCAAAACTTTCGAATTCAATGAAAGTTTACACCAGGGATAACGTATTGAATGTTCAATTATCTTCTGCTGTCAATACAAAAGTTGCTATCTACAATGCAATTGGTCAGAAAATGATGGAAAAAGTATCAACTGGCAACATGGCCAAATTTGATATCAACGGCTTGCGTAAAGGCATGTATTTCGTTAGATTAACTGACGGATCAACTCAGAAATTTATCAGGTAATATTTTACCGGATTAAATACTATAATAAAAAGCCTTGCGTGATCGCAAGGCTTTTTTTATGGGTAAAAACTTAAACGAAGAAGAACACAAATAAAAAATAATTCAGAACACTCATCTTCTTGCAGGCATGTGTTTGTTTTTTTTTATTAAAACCTTACCCTTTTCATTGAACCTTAGTAACTTAAATCAAGCCCAGCATCAGACCTTATTTACCTTATGAAATCCGATAGCCATCGAATAGAATTCAATACAATCAAATTACTGAACTTTCAACATGGCTATCCAATAGAAGGTAAATAAAGTTACAATGTGGGTGTTGTCGCCATAAATTACTAATATTCAGAATAATGTAAGATTTTAAAACTGATTATTAACATGTTTTATATTCTTTTCCAACAAGATTGTTATGTGATCGTTAATTGGTATAAATTTGTACCTTTAAGGTGTATAATTGCAATCTTTACATGATCATTAAAACCAGTTTTTCTAAAAAGGAACACATCGATTCGGGCCTGGCCTTACTGCTGCTCACCTTGCTTTTTGGCATCTGGGTCAATCCATCTTTGGCCTTGCGGCTGGCCATTGCCGAAGTATTGGTTTTACTGATCGCTCCCGTGGTGGTCTACCCTTTCACCTTTCTCTGGCTGACGATTTCAGATATATTGGGCAAGGTGATGTCGAAGGTACTTTTGACCCTTATTTTCTTTGTATTGGTTATGCCCGTTGGCCTGATCCGAAAGGCAATGGGTAAAGACACCCTACGCTTGAAGAAATTTAAAAGTGATCCCGGTTCTGTCTTTACCGACCGCAACCATGAGTATATAAAAACTGATTTTACAGCTTCCTATTAATCTAACACACCTTATCAATGGAATTTTTAAAGGAACTCTGGCAATTCTTAAAAGCACGCAAGAAATTTTGGCTGCTGCCCTTGATTGTTGTACTGCTCTTTTTTGCCCTGATCATTGTTTTTACGGCTGGGACAGCCATCGCTCCTTTCATTTATTCGATATTTTAACCCATGGGAAAAGCTGTTCTGGGAATTTCTGCATTTTATCATGACAGCGCCGCTGCCTTGGTGCAGGATGGCAAAATCATTGCCGCTGCACAGGAAGAACGTTTCACGCGCAAAAAAAATGACGACAGCTTTCCAGTTCATGCAATTCAATATTGCATGGAAGAGGCAGGAATTGGAAGCTCCGATCTCGAGTGCGTGGTCTTCTACGATAAGCCTTTCATTAAATTTGAACGGTTACTGGAAACCTATCATGCCTTTGCCCCGAAAGGGCTGATTAGTTTCATCAATGCCATTCCTGTTTGGCTCAAGGACAAGCTTTTCATGAAAAGTCTGATTCAGAAGCAATTAAAATCGATAGGGATTTTAACCGATGTGCCCATCCTGTTTTCTGAACACCACCTATCGCATGCAGCCAGTGCATTTTTCCCTTCCCCATTTGAAGAGGCAGCCATTTTGACCATCGATGGCGTGGGTGAATGGGCCACCACCACCATTTCACATGGAAAGGGAAATAAAATATCAATTCTGAAAGAGTTGCATTTTCCCCATTCCATCGGGCTTTTATATTCTGCATTTACTTACTTCTGCGGTTTTAGGGTTAACAGCGGTGAATACAAATTAATGGGCCTTGCCCCTTACGGCATCCCTGATTCTGAACGGGTTGAAAAATTTAAGCAACAAATCTTATCAACCCTGATTGATGTACGCCCTGATGGTTCGCTGTTGTTGAATATGAAATATTTCAATTTTGCCACCGGCTTAACCATGACCCACAACGGAAGGTGGGCTCAATTGTTTGGGATTGAGAGGCGGAGCGAAGAAAGCGAAATTACTCAGCCTTATATGGATCTGGCCCTTGCCATCCAACAGGTGACGGATATGATCGTCCTAAAGCTTGCCAGCACGGCCAGAGAACTTACCGGATGCAACAAGCTGGTCATGGCTGGCGGGGTGGCCCTGAACTGTGTATCGAACGGTAAGATATACGAGAGCGGCTTATTTGAAGATATGTGGATCCAACCAGCCGCAGGCGATGCCGGGGGCTCGCTGGGCGCTGCCCTGGCAGTTTGGTTCCTGCACTTAGGTCATCAACGGGTGGTTGATCCTTTGGATTCCATGCAAGGGTCCTATTTAGGCCCCTCCTACCCCGATAAGGAAATCAGTCAGCTCATCAACCGGTTTGATCTGCCCCATCGGTATTTTGCAGATTTTGAGGATCTGGCCAAAGAAACAGCTACGCTGATCAATTCCGGGAAAGTGATCGGTTGGTTTCAGGGACGCATGGAATTTGGCCCCCGCGCCCTTGGCAACCGAAGCATTATCGGGGATGCACGCAATCCCGAAATGCAGAAAAAGATGAACCTGAAAATTAAATTCCGCGAAAGTTTCCGACCCTTTGCCCCGGCCATCCTGGAAGAAGACATCGCTGAATATTGCCCCTACGATACCCGCTCACCCTATATGCTGCTGGTGATGCCGGTGAAGCCCGAAAGGTGCCACCAGCTGCCTCCTGACTATCAGAAGGGTGATTTGTATAGCCGCTTGTATTTTGAGCGTTCTGATGTGCCTGCCATCACCCATATCGACTACTCGGCAAGGGTTCAAACAGTCAGCCAATCAACCAACGAGCGGTTTTGGAAAGTGATCAGCGAGTTTAAACAATTGACCGGTTATGGAATCATTATCAATACCAGTTTCAATGTGCGCGGCGAACCCATTGTATGCACTCCCTTTGATGCATTTCGATGTTTTATGAACTCAGAAATAGACTATCTGGTGCTCAACAATTTTGTATTTGACAAGGGGCAGCTGGATCATCTTAAAAACCAGTTTGCCAAAGATTATCAGTTTGCCACTGATTAGGGCTTTTGGTAAAAATGCTTATCAATTTACCTACCCATAAAAGTAAAAAAAAACATTTAATTTGGCGCTGAAATGTGGCTAAATATTGGGAAAATCAAGAGTTTTTGCTTATTTTGCAACAATAGAATATAAAATAAATGGCTTGCAATTCTATCAGTCGAACGTTCGTGTAATATAGTTCATTTAAGATGAAAACAAAAAAAACTGGTTCCATTTCACAACTATCCCAAGGCAGGAAAACGCTCTACAGTGTTATTGCGATCCTGTTGCCATTTCTGTTTTTGATTTTTCTTGAACTTATATTGAGGGTTTCGGGCTATGGCGATAACCATTCACTTTTCATCACGCACCCTGACAAGGGTTTTGAAAACTATTACGTGGTGAATCCCGAGGTAGGAAAAAAATATTTCCACAAGATGGAGTATACCGCCCCGCCAAAGGATCGGTTTTTAAAAAAGAAGCCCGATGATGTATTCCGTATTTTTGTCATGGGAAGTTCGACTGTTGTAGGTTTTCCATACGATAACAACCTGATGTTTTCGCGCATCCTGAATGAACGACTTCGGGATGCCTACCCAGGAAAAAAGATTGAAATGGTTAATACTGCCATCACGGCAATTAACAGTTTTACGCTGGCCGACTTCATGCCACAAATATTAAATCAAAAGCCAGATGCTGTCCTGATCTATGCAGGACACAATGAATTTTACGGCGCTTTTGGTGCAGGTTCCAATGAAGCTGTTTATTACAATCCCACCTTGATCCGGATGCATCTCAAGCTGATGAATTACCGGATTTACCAACTGGCCAGCAATACAATTGGACATCTTACCTCGCTGTTTAGCAGCAATGACCCGGCCGGGAAAAAACGGGGAACACTGATGTCGCGTATGGTCAAGGATGCCGATATTCTATACGGAAGTAAAACTTATAAGTCAGGCATCAACAACTTTGAGAATAACCTGAGCGGCATGCTGGAGATGGCCAAACAGAAAAACGTACCGGTATTCATCAGTGACCTGGTGAGCAATCTTCGGGATTTAAAACCATTTAAGTCAATCTCTTCTGATGGCTTAAAAGGCGCGGACAGCTATTATGAAGCTGCCCTTCAGCTGGAACAGCATGGCGAAATTCAAAAGGCAAAAGAAAACTACCTGCTGGCCCGTGATTATGACTGCATCCGTTTTCGCGCCTCATCTGATATCAACAAGATCGTTAAATCCGCAGCAGATAAATACCAGGCTCACTTTGTTCCCACGCTGGATCTGTTCAATTCAAATTCGCCCAATGGAATCGTTGGCAATACCCTACTGACTGAACATGTACATCCAAATATCACAGGGGCATTTCTGTTGGCCGAGTCATTTTACAAGGCCATTACTGATTCTAAAATAATCAGGAATGAAGTAAATGCCGAAACGGTCAAGAGCTTTAACGCTTTCAAGAGGAACTATGGCTATTCCGAACTCGATTCATTGATCGGCAAACACCGGATCACCAATTTAAAGTACCATTGGCCTTTCAGGGACGAAACCAAAGAATATATCGATTACAGGCAGATCTATCGACCAAGGGGAAAAGTTGATTCGTTGGCTTTTAATGTGATGGCCACCCAAAAGCTCACCTTAACGGATGCCCATGAGTACCTGGCTGACCGGTACATGAAAGCGGGCGATTACATGAAGGCCTATCAGGAATACAATTGTTTGACCAAAATCAATCCTTACCGAAGTTTATATTTTCGCAAAACGGCCGATTGTTTGATGAAATTAAACGACCTGCCGGAGGCCCTGCGCTATTTTGAACGCTCAACCGAAGATGGGGATGAGAGTTTTTATGCACATTTCCGTGCAGGTGAAATCTGCATGATCAAGAACGATTTCGAAACTGCCATCGTTCATTTTCAAAAGGCACAACTGACGGCCAATAAGGAAGAAAAGGAAAAAACATTGATCAAAATCTACCAGTCCTTGCATTATCTAAACCGCGACAGTGAGGGAAAAGATATCGCAGCCTATTTTAAGGGCATAAATCCCGGACAGTCAATCCCGGTACCTCCAAGAGCCAATACATTGAAAAATTATATCCCCTTCCAGGTTAAAGCCCAGGTGGAAGAGGCTCAAAAACTGATGAATGCAAATGAGGATGGAAAGGCCATTGACTTGTTACTTTCATCGCTTGAAATAAAGGAAACACCGCTTGTATATAAGTTGCTTGGCGAACTTTATTATAAAAATAAGGCCTTCGAAAAATCACAGCAATTTTTGATGAAGGCTTATCCTGAATTTAAATTCGACACCTCCTTCCTGAGTGCTTTTTTTATGGTTGATGCAGCAAACAATCGATTAGACCGGGCAAGAATTACGCTGGAACAATTGAAAAAGACTGATCCCGCCTTTCCAGGAATTGTTCAATTTCAATGGATTGTCAATCATTCAAATCCACAAAATGTCAAGGCAAATGCCAGTTTTAATAAGTAGTGGGCCCAACCCATGTACAGAAACGGAATTTTCAATCAGTTTATCTTTGGGAAACTAAATTTTACAGCTGAAAAATCCAACTAAGTAATAGAAACGATCTATTGTCGTATTTATGGGTTCTACGGGAAAGCTCCTTGAAACCACAAAGTGGTTGAATGTGAATAACCATGGGTGCAACCCATGGCGTGTGATAACTAATTATATATCTATTAGTTGCCATATTCCATGGGTTGCA
>DASXUZ010000034.1:0-21774 GCA_036504555.1 Prolixibacteraceae bacterium
TACTGGGGCAAAGGCAATCATTCAGTGACAGAAACAATCCGCAACGCCACCTGGGGAGAAGAAAGCGATATGGATAAATTGTTGGTCTTGATGAAAACCAAGTATATTGACAAAGGAATTCCTGTAATTATCGGAGAATATGGCGCTTTCAGGAAAAAACTCAGTCCTCCTTCTGATCAGGCCCTGCACAACGCCTCCATCGAATATTATTATAGGTATTTTATGAAGTCTGCAACCAGTAAGGGATTTATAACTTATTGCTGGGACACCGGTGGAATATTGAACTTCACTACAGGAAAGACAAATGATCGTGTTGTCCTGAATTCTATCATGCAGGGAGCCAAAGATGCGACTACCGGAATTGCTCTTTTGAAAGACAATGCCATTGAAATCTATCCAAATCCTTTTACTTCAACTGTTAGTCTGAAGATCAATCATCCTGATGCGATCAACCGCATTACGGTTTTCAATATGATGGGTCATCCAGTTGAAACTGTTGAGCATGCTGCCATTCAAAATCCATTGGAGCTAGGTTCTTCACTGAAACCCGATATGTACATTGTACAAGTCAAGGAGATCAATTGGACAAAATCATTTAAAGTGCTTAAAATGCAATAGGCTATTATTCATTGACCTGTCTCGACTATTATGACGAAATACAAAAGGGAAATAAATCTTGGTTCCGCAGTTCCGCAATTTCGCAGTTCCGCAAGCCTTGTTTTTTCTGCATCTGGAATACGGATTCCTTTTGTTCTGCATCAACCCAATGGATCCGCAAAAAAATGTGTACTTGCGAACTTGCGGACTTGCGAACTTGCGGAACCAGGGTTATGCCCTCTTGTCAATCGTCCTGTTTAGTTGAGAGTCAACATCGATGTTATTAGATAATCAAACTGATATGAATAGGAAAAAAATTGTATTAATTACCCTGTCAACAATGAGTTAACGATTTCGATGAACAGCTCTCAAGTCAATGATGACCCATTTAATGGCAGCAAGTATTTAATTTTATTAAATTCATATGGGCAAACAGTAACCAATAAAAACTTACAGCCTGGAATTTCTGATTATTTCATTAATACCAGTCATTTGTCCGAAGGGTTATATTTTCTTAAAATAGGAAATGAAATGCAGAAAGTGGTTATTCAACATTGAAGACATTACAGAACATTGAAACAGGAGACCTATCACCTAACAATTATTGAAAGCGAAACATATGAAAAACTATCAACTTAAAATTACAGCATCCCTGGGCATTGTAATCCTTTGTGCATTGTCACTTTTTGCACAAAGCCCCAATTGCTTTTTAGAGGATTTTGCACCTAAGAAAGCCATTATCCCCATTGCTGTAGCTACCAGTAAAACGACTGCCGCTCCAACAGTGAACGTCACTTTATCTTCTGATACCTTGGGGAAAATTTCCAAATACGTCTTTGGAAATGCCTTGGCTGTATGGATGGGCAATAATACAGGCAGTCCGGTATTCGTTAAAAATGTCCAGACCTTGAATCCTTCTTTAATCCGTTTCCCAGGGGGAAGCTGGTCTGATATTTTCTTCTGGAATGGTAAACCAACCGATGTTCCCGACTCTGTTTATAATGGCACTACAGGCAAAAAAGAATTGTTCTATGCCATTTCAGGCAAAAATGATTGGCCCACCACTTTGGATAACTATTACCTACTGCGCAAACAAACCGGTTCACAAGGATTGATCACCATTAATTATGCCTATGCAAGATATGGATTAAGCGCCAAACCGGCAGAGCAAGCTGCGCATTATGCTGCAGCCTGGGTTCGGTATGATAAAGGTCGTACGAAATTCTGGGAGATTGGAAATGAGAATGGCGGTCCATGGGAAGCTGGTTGGATGATCGATACCAAAACCAACAAGGATGGTCAGCCCAAAACAATTACGGGTCAGTTATATGGTCAACATTGTAAAATGATTGCCGATTCGATGAAGGCTGCTGCTGCCAAAATAGGTGCCAAGATCTTTATTGGGGGTCAGGTGCTTCATTATGACGGCACTACCAGTTGGAACGTTGTGGATAGAACATGGAATGCAGGCTTTTTCAAGGAAATCGGTGATGCTGTGGACTTTTATGTCATGCACAACTATTTCGGAACTGCTGCTACGGCAGATAATTTATTATCCGTTGCCTCTACTGAGCCAAAGAAAAACATCAGCTTCATTCAGCAGGATATAATTAGTAAAATGGCTTTTCCAAAACCTGTTGCATTGACGGAGTATAATTATAACACTAACTCTGCCAACACAACTATGGGAATATCGTTTATCAATGGAATGCAGGCTACCATCCTTTTCAATGAATTGATAAAGAATAACTTTGGCTTAGGTGCAAGGTGGTTGCTTGCCACGGGCGAAGATGGCATGTTTTATCAGGGGGACAATAGCAGCTTGCTGTGGCAGGCCCGTCCGGATTTCTATTATGCCTATTATCAGCAGAAGTTTACAGGCGATCATGCGATATCAGCTACCTCTACCAACTCCTCCATTTTGGCTTATGCCTCCAGGTTTGCATCTGGCGAAACCGGCGTTGTCATTGTAAATAAAGGTAAAACAGCCCAAGTGGTTAAGATCAATACAAAGAATATTGGCGTCGGAAATCAATACTACCAATATTCTTTAACCGGAGGAACAGACAATGGCGATTTTTCTTTGTTTGTATCGGTCAACGGAGTGAGCCCAACAGGAACACAATGGGGTCCCCGCGAAACCCTGGAAACAATTCCTGCAAGCGCCTATCCGGTTGAGGATGCCATATCGGTCAACAGTCCCGGGCGGTCTGTTCAGTTTATCATGGTGGAAGGGGGTACCAAATTACTGTACCCAACAGCTGTTGAAAGTGAACTGGATAACCAAACAAGGCTTATAAACTATCCCAATCCATTCTCTGACCTGACAACCATTGAATTTCAAACTCCTTCCAAAGCAGCCGTTTTGTTGGAGGTTTTTGATCAGACAGGACAAAAAGTTTCCACTTTGATCCATGAAGTATTGGCTCCAGGAACTCATCAAATAGAATTTGACGGAAGTTTATTGCCTGCCGGATTATACTTTTATCAATTAAAGGTTGGAAGTCTTTCCACAACGCGAAAGATGATCCTTAAAAAATAAACCATTTTATAGTGTAAAATAATATCAAACCTAATAATCAATGAAAATGAATCGTTTCTATTTATTTCTGCTCGCTTTTATGATTGCAGGAACAGTTTTTGCGCAAAAGAAAAGCAGTAAGCCCGCAGAAGTCCCTGGACGCGTGATCAATGTTGATTTCAACCATGAAAAAGGGACCCTGAATACCATGTTCAATGAATGTGTGGGAGCAGGCCGTGCCAATGAAGGACTCAGGGCTGACTGGCAGCAACAACTGGCTCTGGTGAAAAAGGAATGTGGGTTCCGGTATATCCGTATGCACGGGCTTCTGACCGATGACATGGGCGTGTATAAAGAAGATAAAAACGGCAACCCTGAGTACAATTACATGTATATCGATGTGTTGTTCGATTTTCTGCAAAGCATCGGCATGAAGCCCTTTGTGGAGCTGGGTTTTATGCCCTCCGCCCTGGCAAGCGGGAACAAGACGATCTTCTGGTGGCGTGGCAATGTGACGCCCCCCAAGGATTACAACAAATGGGAGGCTTTGATCCGAAACCTGACCCAACACTGGACCGAACGCTATGGAGAGGAGGAAGTCAAAAGTTGGTATTTTGAAGTCTGGAACGAACCCAATCTGTCGCCCGGCTTCTGGTCCAGCACCCAGGCCGAGTATTTCAAATTGTACGACTACAGCGCCAGGGCCGTCAAAAGTGTCAATCCTGCCTATCGGGTAGGAGGTCCTGGTACGGCAGGAGCTGCCTGGGAGAGCGAAATGATCGATTTCTGCCAAAAGAACAATGTCCCCATCGATTTTATCTCCACCCATTCCTATGGCGTCAAACAGGGCTTCCTTGATGAGCATGGCAACTCGGGTACGGTACTCAGTAAAGATTCCATGAGTGTGAGCGGCGATGTCTTGCAGTCGCGCAAGGAAATTGCCCAGTCTTCCAAGCCTAACCTGGAACTGCATTATACCGAATGGAGCGCCTCCTATACCCCGGCCGATCCAATCCACGACAGCTACCACGAGGCAGCCTATATCCTTGAAAAACTCAAGCAGGTGGGAACGGCCCCCCAATCAATGTCATACTGGGTATTTACCGATATCTTTGAAGAATCAGCGCCGCGCTTTACGCCCTTCCACGGAGGCTTTGGATTGCTCAACATGCAGGGCATCGCCAAGCCGGCTTTTTATGCCTACCAACTGCTCAATAAGCTGGGCAACAATGAATTGCTGAATGTCGATGCACGCTCCTGGGCCTGCAAGGATGACAAGGGCGATGTGCAGGTGCTGGCCTGGGATTTTACCAATACCCATCCCGGGGATTCGGTCAATAACCAGGTATACTATGTGCGCGATCTACCCTCCAAATCAAAGGGAAAACTGACCATCAACCTTGCTAACATTCCCGGTGGAAACTACGCGCTCGAAGTTTATAAGGTAGGCTATCGTTGCAATGATGCTTTCTCCACCTATTTGTCAATGGGAAAACCTTCACAATTAACAAAACAGCAAGTGGCGCAGATAAAGAATCAAAACGATGGCTCTCCTGTTTCAAAAGAAATCATTGCAGTAAAGTCCTCACTCCCGGTTACAAAAGAACTTGAAATTCGTGAAAATGATGTATTTTTTATAAACCTGATCAGGCTTTAGAAATGAATTGATCTTTTGCCAACACCACCTCATTAACTTTCTCTTTTGGAGGAGGTTGGTATGTAAAAAAAGAGTTGCAAATATAAAATTTGTAACTCTTTTTAAATAAGCTAACTTTTACAAAGTTCTGTATTTTAGTTGATTGAAAACCTTCACCAACATATCGGCAATTTTTTCATTTCCTTTATCTGAAGGATGTAATCCGTCATAGGTCATGTCAACAGCTTCTAATGGATACGGGTATTCATCCTTGTCAGGATTAAAAGGTTTGCCGATGTATTGCGGATAGGCAAGATCTACATACTGACCGGTAGTTTCATCTTTCACCCGTTTGAATTTTACGATGTTGCCAAGGGTAATGCCGCTGTCGTTGTATAAATTGACCACATTCATTTTCTCCTGCTTTCCGATGATTTCCACTGCTTCGGCGAATCCTGAGAGAGATTGACCGTTTTTATCCTGATACGATCCCCATGCATTATTTTTCATATCAGCGATATAAACAAAATCGCCGCGTTGCATAGGGGTGATCAATACAATTTTCGCCTTTTTGTTAAGACTAAGTAACTTGTTGATAATTATCCTGTAGGAACCATAGAAAGTTTGATTTCCTTTATTTTCAATGTAATCGTTCAAGGTCCCGAGTGGTACTCCACTCCACCAATCGTTGGTACCCAAAAAAACGGTATAAATATCGGATGATTCGAATCCAAGATTCTCAATTTCACCGGCAACCCGCCTTGCTGTCCAGCCATTGTACCCCTTGTTGCTATAGCTGATTTGCGGCATTTTTTCAACAACCCTGGTCATATAACCTTTTGTTATCCGATTTCCGGTTTCATCAGGATGTTCATTAAGATAAGTAATAGAGTCCCCAATTGCAATCCATTTTACCTGCTTTCCAGTAAAGGAGCTGATAATTAGGAAAGTAAAAATGAGCAGCAGTAGTTTTTTCATTCTTTATTATTCTTAAATTCTGCCACCAAGTCTCAAAGACACAAAGCTTCACAAAAAAAATATTCTTTGGTGTAACTTTGAGTCTTAGTGTCTTAGCGGCAATATTATTTTTAATCAAGCCCTTTGGTTTAAAGCTTAGTGCCATATGAAAAACCTTCACGCATCGGTTCTTTGATGTAGGCATCCAGTTCGGGATGATTGGTAACTTTCATGTTTTCAGCATCATATTCGATGCGTGTATTAAAGCGCTGAGCCAGAACACCTGTAAGCGACATCTCTACCAATTTGGTGGCATAATCAAAATTCGAACCTGGTAATGTGCCATTTTTAATACATTCGATCCATTCGCGCTGAGGGTTCTCCTCGAAGCTACGTGGAATGGTTTGAGCGGGCAGGGAACTTTGAAAGGCTTTCCATTCAGCATCGGGCATCAACAGTCGAGGTTCATTGGGACGTCCGCCGGTCATCAGGCATTGTTTGTCTCCAACCATAATCATTCCGCTTCCCGGGAGCTTTTCCATATTCCACTCCGGACGATTCTCCGGTTTTAATCCACCTTCGTACCAGCGTAGGGTTAAGGGGGATTTATCACCCCGCGATGGGAAATCCCACCGAATAATGGCCTGATCAGAAACAAACCCTGTGTCGGCAACAGGCGATTTAAACTCCGCTTCGACGACTTTAGGCATCCCCATATCCAGTGTCCAGAAAGGGGCATCGAGTGTATGGCAGCACCAGTCGCCCAATTCTCCATTGCCGAAGTCGAACCAGCTGCGCCATGTTTTAGGAGCGTAAATTCCATTGTAAGGCCTCGAAGCTGCTGGCCCCAGCCATAAATTCCAGTCGAAATATTCTGGAACCGCTTGTTCGGCAGGTGGAAAACTTTCCGGTTTATTGAAATATTTCCCTGCACCAAACTCAGGTCCGTTAAACCAGGCGATCACCTCAGTCACATTGCCCAATAACCCGGCATCGTACCATTCTTTTACCAGTCGGATTCCGTTGGTGGTGTGTCCCTGGTTGGCCATTTGGGTAGTAACCCCATAGTGCTTGGCAGCTTTTTGAAGGGTTCGCAATTGCCAGATATTGTGCGCAAGTGGTTTTTCAACGATCACATGTTTTCCTAATTCCATGGCTGCCATGGCTGCCGGGAAATGGGAGTGGTCGGGCGTGCAAACCATCACCGCATCAATTTCCTTGTGCATTTGGTCGAACATGAGCCTGTAATCTTTAAACCGCTTTGCTTTTGGCATCATTTTATAAGCTTCGGCTGCACGATGATCGTCCACATCGCAAAGGGCTACAATATTTTCGTTCCATTTAGGATCTTTCTGGTTAATCAGCTTGCTCCAATTTGATTGTCCTTGTCCTCCCACGCCAATAACAGCAATGTTTAAGCGGTTGGAAGGTGAACAACTCATTAGATTTGGAATAAAAAAGGCGCCTGCAGAAAGTATGGAGGCCGATTTCAGGAAATCTCTTCGGTTAGTTGTCATAGTTGGTTTGGTGTTAGAATTTATCCAACGATAAAGTTAAAATATTTAACCCACCTTACATACGAAAACTAAAAAGAAAATTACCCAGGTCGATTGATTAAAAACTACTCATGGTTGGCAGTCTCATTTTTATTCACTGCAGCATATTTTTTTGACCATTCATTGTATTCAGCAGGAGTCATTTTGCCCAACTTTTGAGTAACAAATGCTGTGATCTCCCACAATTTCGCATCATCCATTGTAGGTTTAAAGGCAGGCATACTAGTCATTTTGATACCATATTTTGTAATCCAGAAAAATTCACGCGCATCATCTTCTTTGACAAATTTATACAATTCAGGAGGTTTCGGATACCATCCTTCGACAAACTTATTGACCGGAAACCCCGGAGCATTGTGGCAGCCTACACACATTTGACTGTACTGTTTAAACCCACTGACAATCAATGTCGTATCCGTTATATTTTGGGGAACCACAATTTCCTTCAACCTTTTTTCGATCGAATGATTGGTTGTAATTCCAATGATTTTTTTTGTCAAATTGTTATGAGGTGACAATTGGCTAATATCGTAAACACCTGAATAGATATAGATAAAAAATCCGGCAATTAAAACAACGATGGTTACAAGGATCGTTACAAGTGTATGTTTCATGGCTTTAGATTTTAAAATTTGAAATTGGTTTAAAGAATCTATGTTGTTCTATTTTTTTTGTTCGCTGACCAGATCATTCACAAATGCTGTTTAGGCATTTAATTTTCAAATTACCCGATCAATTGTAACTCAATTGGTAAAGAACTTTTGTTTTTAACAAAGATATCTATCTAAAGTTTATGATTCAATTCATCTATTTTCAAGATTCTCTGCGAGCGGGTAGAATGGGAAATGATGGATCAATTTTTCTGTCAACAAATCTTGGCACGCACCTGGGAGAAGGTCTAATTTAAGTGCATTTTGAACTACCGGGTATATGGGTTATTCGAAAATTATTCGAAGCCTATTCGAAAACTATACGAAGATTATTCGAATACGTTCTAACGACCTTCGAATAATCTTCGAATAACCTTCGAATAATCTTCGAATAACCTCCGTACCCGACAGGTGTGTCCTGTTGCGTCAGATGTTCCTTGATACGATTGGTAGAATTGCACATGTTTTATAACAGTGAATCATGGACGTGAAAAATAAAGAATGAATTACTGCATATATTAATTATGATTTTCTACCTTTATAATGGAAAATTCAACTGGGATGAAATACAATCATCCTGCATGAAGACGCTCATTGATTGAAACAAAAAGCCAACTAACCCTATCACGACAAAATGAAAAGAGAAATCAGAACATTGCTTAGCATCTTATTTGTAATTGGATGTACAATTGTTTTTACAAGCGGATGTAAAAAAGGCGATGACAACATTGTACCGGGGACTGTGAAAGACATTGATGGAAATGTTTATCATACAGTAACCATCGGCACCCAGGTTTGGATGGTCGAGAACCTTCAGGTGACCAAGTACCGCAATGGAGATCTGCTTCCCAATGTGATAGAAAACGGACCCTGGGGTAATCTTACCATTGGCGCATTCTGCAATTACAACGATGAGGCTGCCATGGGCACCAAATATGGCAAACTTTACAATTGGTACGCTGTCAACGACCCGCGCAAGATAGCGCCGGCAGGTTGGCATATCGCCTCCGATGCCGAGTGGACAACGCTGGAAGAGAACCTGAAAATCAATCATGGTACTCCAAACGGGGTGGTCAATTCACTGGCAGCTCAGACCGACTGGGAAGCCTCGACCGATTATCTTTCATTGGGCTATGATTTAACACGCAACAATACATCAGGCTTTACAGCCCTTCCTGGTGGCTTCCGTTTCGTCTTTGAAGAGTACCGCAACCTGGGAGGATACCAAAGCAAAGGAGTGACCGCTGGCTGGTGGAGCACGGATGAGAGTGATGCGACCAAGGCCTGGGAAAGGATCCTGACGATCTATTGGGATGAACTCAGAAGGGCGTCCAACTTCAAAGGCTGCGGTTTTTCAGTGCGTTGCGTAAAAGATTAAACAAAACACCCCGGCATTGTGAGACAGGTATGGTGAGTGTGTTTGCATATTAGAAGAAGAATGGGAGGTTAAAATAGGAACTTGTATACAAGCAGAAGGCTTCATGGCCAGCCACGAAGCCTTCTGTTAACACATTGATTTTTGTCGGATATGAGTGGTCCCTGCTTTTAAAGGGTCCCTGCATTTGATGGTTTATTTCACTGTTACTTTTTTGGTGGCGCCATCCACACGAACAATGTATACACCCGATTTGAGCGATTTTGAAGTAAAGGTACCCACAATCTTTTTGGTTTGCAGCGTACGGCCCGTTAAATCAAATACATCCACCTGTGAAGTGACGCCCTCAACAACAATACTTGAATTGCGGGTGTAAATGAGGTTGGTGGCTTCTTTTACCTGGTGAATTCCCGTTGGAATTAACCATTCTAAGACTGTTACGTTGATATTTGCATCCGCTGGATATTCAGCCTTACGGTTGGCAACTTCCTTGCCTGTACCATCTCCTTCTACATTACTCCAGGCTGGAAAGTTGTACAATTTATATTCAATGGCCTGTACCAAAGGAATAGTAAAAGAGTAAGTACCATCCGTATTTTTTGTTCCTTGTACAGCTTTTTCCAATGACCATCCTTCGAAACTTCCTATAATCCAGACTTTGTCAGAACCGGAAGGAACATTAGCAGTAATATTGATGGTACCTAATTTTGAAGGATCATAGATGAGTTTCCATGCTGTTACCACAGGATTAACTTCTGGGTATTTAAAATTACCCGATGGAGTCAGTTGTTGAAATGACCAATCCGGTCCTGAACAAAAATTGTATTCTAATAGATTGGCATCAGGGGTGTAGATCTTTTTTTCAAAAACAATCGTTCCATCAGGATTTGTAGATTTTTTTACCATCCTAACACTATCAGCAGGAGCAGTAGGGCCAGCCCAGTTGTTAAAATTACCATTAATGTAGCATTCAATTGTTCCGGCCGGTGTTAAGACATCAATGGTAACATTCATAGGCTTTGGCAGAACCGTTGGATTATAGACCAAATTCCATCTTGCAACAACATCCGTCCCGTTTGAATCGGCATATTTACGGTCGGCAGCCAATTCACTCCCATCCGCATTCTTTTCAATATAATTCCAGCCACCATTACCACTGGAATATTTATAGGTCATGTTGTCTTTGGTAACTCCTGAAGCAAAAGTTGCATCATCAAGAGTGAGCGTGTAATGAGTGTCATCCACTTTTGTCATTTGCACCATTTTGGTATTATCCCAACCTTGAAAACTACCAACCATCCAAACCTGGTAAGTTGGCGTAGGTACCGTTACATTAAAAACTACATTTGCTGCCCATGCTGATTGAAAGGCAGCAAACATGCCCATAAGGGCAATCAGGAAAGTAATGAATTTTTTCATAATAATAGTTTTTTAATTGTTTAACTTGTTAAAAATCAATTCATGGCAAAAACAAATTTGTTATTCTAATCGACAATTGTTGCAATTATTTGTGCTATTTTTTCCATCTGAAAGAAGCTATACTTTTTGAGGGCATGGTATAAACAAACGAATGGATTTCATCGGCCAAGGTTAATTTCACCGACTGATCGGCATCGTTTTGAAGGACGACCCCATAGCTGCCATCTGTGTTGATCACGGCCGTATAGTACAATCCGCTGGTTTGAAAACCGCTGGTGCCGATTCGCCTTGCACCTGGTGAAATGGCTTTCGCCAGATGGCCAATGACATAAAAATGCGATTTCCGATCCAGGGTTGCGTAGTCTTTTGCATTGACTTCCACGGCTCCATAACAGGTCGTACAGCCACCAGGACGATTGGGCGCTCCTTTTTCATCGAGCATGAAATTCCAGACAATCACAGATTTACTGAAATTGTTGAGCGTCCCAATGCCTAATTCGCGCATGCTCCACATCAGATCCCCGTCGAATGAGTAATTCCAAGACCCGATTGACATCTCGGTGAAATAGAGATTTTTATTGGGATAGGCTGTATGAACACGCAACAGTTCACTCTTATCGCCTCCGTAGGCATGATATGCGGCACCATCCACATATTTGGCGGCCTCCGGATCTGCATAAATTTTCACAGGATAACTCATTTGATCCGAAATATTGTCGTAGTTGTAGTTGTGATCAAATACGACAATTTTGGTGCTTAGACCAGCCTCCGCAAATTTAGGGCCCAAGGCATTCTTGATAAACGAAGCTTGTTCTTGCCACGACATATACAAGGATGCCGAGTTGCCACGGTTGAGCGGTTCGTTTTGAATGGTAATGGCTTCAATATTAAAGCCTTCCTTCTTCATCTCCTGGATAAACCGAACAAAATAAGTGGCATAATCTTGGTAATAGATTGGATTAAGCTGTCCGCTGGTCCAGGAATTAAATGGTTTTAAATCCGTCAAATTATTCACCTTCATCCAGCGCGGACAGGTCCAGGGCGAAGCGAGTATTTTCACCTTGGGATTGATGGCCAGGATCTCTTTCAGAATCGGAAACAGGTCGCGCTTATCAAGTTCATGAATCGCAAAATGCTCAATACCGGGCGTATCGCAACAGGTATATTCGTCCATGGAGAAATCGGAGCAACCGATAGAAATACGGATATAGCTGTAACCCATGCCCGATGCAGGATCGAATGTTTCTTTCAGTAACTTTGAACGGTTTGAGGCTGTCATTTTGAGTAAATTGTAACAGGTGGATCCTGTGATTGCAGCTCCAAATCCATCTATTTCCTGGAATGTGACTGAAGGATTCATGGTAATGGTAGTCTCTATCGCCATGTTGGGCCTGGTGCTGAAACTCAAAGGAATGCTTGTAAAGAGCATCGATTTATTGGCAGCCGTGACATACCCTTCTACATCACTCTTCACCGGAGGAACAACCAGCTGCTTTGCCTGTTCCGCTTTACAGGAAGAAAGACATAGAACCATGAAACATCCTGCAAGAATAACTAATCTAAATTTATACATAATCACGTATTATAAGCCATGCTGTCATTCAATCAATGGCGATGAATAATCGTTTAGTTCAATTTTACCGATGTGATGGTATGGTCATTCTGATTAAGTGTAATGCGATAGACTCCATCGAATATATCGGTACTTAAGGTCACTACATTACCAACTACCCCCTCATCGCCAGTTGCATAGAACGGTGGGGATACGGTATAGAAGGTTGACCATTCTTCGTGCCCATCCCACCAACCACGCTTGTGGAAGAATTTGAAATTCAAAGTACCCCATTTGTCAGTACCCGGTGTATTTTGCACATATACAGTTATTTGATAAATACCCGGAGAAACCAATCGGGCTGGAATATAATCCAACGGGCTATTCCAATTCCAGCTGGAAGTTGTCGTGTAGGGCTTTGAAGGTCGTCCCAAGCCTTGGCCGCAAACCCAAAGGGCATCCGGATATAATAACTCGGGCTGAGGTTCGATGTACAAATAGTTAGCTGTAGTCAAATAATAGGCTTTGTATAAACCTGTCTTGCCCAAAAACTTGGCCTTATTGGTTCCCGTTACTTCGAAATAATCAGGTGAAATATTGTTGGCAAGATCGTTGGTGATTCCGGAGCCTGAAAATTGGACTTCTACATTCTCCCCAAAATAAACATTGTTTCCCCTGAAATCTGTATTGTAGATTAAGGTGGGAGGGTTGAGCGGCAGATCAGCTATCACATCCAGGGTTGTAACGGGCTCCAGTAATTTGCCACCTACTTTAGCGGTAAATTTCACGGCGTCAAAGGTAAATTTGGAAATACCCACCAGGGTGGCATCGGTGGCATTGATCGATTCTCCCGTTTGATCGATCAAGCCAATGCCATCACCCACTTTTCCGAAAACCATGCCTGACCAGTCAATGCGTTTAAATTTATCAATCTTTGTGGCCAGCTTGTAGTTAAACGAGGTGCTGTACAATAGGTCTGTGGCTTTATAGATCAGGCTGTCGGGATTGGCCAATTCTAATTTAATTGTTGCCCCCGACCCAAAATCGGGAACAAGATACAAATCGGTAATGGGCGGGCGCTTTGCAATGGTGGAACTGACAATCGAATCTTTCTGCGTTCCACTTACGTTGGTCGATGTCAGGTAAATTTTTACAGGTGAATTATCAGGACGATTGGCCACAAAGGGTACTCCATAAGTTCTTTTAATGCTGGCATGATTTCCCTTTGTTCTGATTACCTCTGACTTTACCACTTCGTTATTTGTAACTACTTTAACCGTCAAAGTGGACAGAGGAGTTACCTTATCTGAAACGCCTACCTGCAGGTGAATCGAATCGCCATAAGTGATCACACTTTCTGCGACTTTTACGGTGTCAATGGAGGGGGTCGATTTTGGATATCTGATCACAACATCCTCATTGCTGCAAGCCCAAAAGCCGTAGGTCATGCCAACCAACAGGATAAATTTTATACTTTTTTTCATGACTTCCCATTTGATTGATTAATGAATAATGATTTAAATGAATCAATAACCAGGATTTTGAAGCATCGATGGATTTTTGTCAATTTGCGGTTGTGGTATGGGCATCAATGTTTTTTCTTCAGTCACCACATTCATTGGCAAACGACCCACATCTCTGCTGTTCAGCGTATTCATAACCGTAAATACTTTCCCGGTACGAACCAGATCGAACCAGCGTTGTCCTTCAAAAGCCAATTCCAATCTTCGTTCATTTAAGACATCATCGGCTGTAACCGCGGTCAGAGGGGCCAGTTTTGCCCTTGAACGGATGCGATTAACCAAGGTTGTGGCCTCGGCTATATTTCCTTGTGCAACATACGCTTCGGCTTTGAGCAATAATAGATCGGCCAGGCGAATTTTGATTACACTGTGAAATTTAGACCGATATTTATACATAAATGGATAACCCTTTGATGGATAATGATTGCTCCAGATGACATCGGCATTGACGATGGTTTGTTTTTTCCGTTCCGTGTCTCCGGCCTTATCAAATGCTGCGATCAAATCACGTGAAGGGGTGAACCATTTGGCCCAATCATAGGTACTGGTGGCACTTGAGAGATCGATCCCACACATCCAGGTTAACCAGTCTCCACCCTCAGAAAAGGTGATTTCAAAAATGGATTCTGAGGTATTTCTGTTTTTTACATCTGTATTGTCTGCCTTCATATCAAACAAATCGCCATAATTTGGCACCAGTGAAACATCTTTTTCGACTTCCGTGCAATACTGAATAACTTTGGCATAATCCCTCACGGGCGCCTCTGCATATATTTTTGCCAGCAAGGCATTGACAACCGTCCTTGAAAATTTGAACTTGTTGGTGTTATCAATGGCGGGAACACCACCGGGTTCCAAGGCCGTATTCAAATCCTTGATAATTTGAGCATATACCTCCGCTACAGTGTTCTTTTTAGGATAATAGAATGGGTATACTTCCTCAATATTGGTCGAAGTGATGGCTGGGGGTTCCACCAATATCAAGGGTACATCACCCCAAAGGCGCACCATATCGAAATAAATCATCGATCGCAGGACCAGGCCTTCCGATTTCCATTGCTTGCGTTCGGCCTGGGTGAGTGAGACATCAGGGACAGAATCAATGTTACAAATCACACTGTTGGCCGCTGCCACTATGCCAAAATAATTATCCCAATCGCGGTTGATATTTTTGTTATTTCCATCCTGCCTTTGTTGCTCCAATTGGGTCAATTCAAGATCAGTGGCACCCCGATAGGCATTGTCGGCATGGGTATCTGAATAGACCAGGTAATCGAGCGACCAGGATTCAACTTTATCGGTCGATAATTGATTGTACATATGATCGTATTGGGTTTTCATCTCAGCTTTGGTCTTAAACTTGACCGTTCCACCCGTGCTGTCCTGTCCGCCAACAGTCAGTTCACTGAAATCAGAAATGGGATCCCGATTGAGTGAACAAGCCCCTATCGACAGGGAAATAGCTATTAAATAACTCAGTTTTATGATTGTTTTCATGTCCGTAATCGTTAAAATTCAACATTCAGTCCAATGACATAACTCTTCGATTGTGGGTAAGTGCCATAGTCAATGCCTTGTATAATTGCACTCTCCTCTCTGTTCTGACTATTGCCATATTGGCTTACTTCAGGGTCAAATCCTTTGTATTTGGTCAGAGTCAATAAGTTTTGTGCCGTGAAATAGAGTTGCAATCGGGTTATGTTTATTTTCTTCAGCCACTCACCTGCAAAATTGTAAGACAGGGTGAGGGTTTTTAAACGTAAATAACTACCATCCTCCACGAAGCGGGTAGAAGTCAGCAAGTTTTCTTTGGTAGCCACGGCCCTGGGCATATAGGTGTACATTCCCGGGCGTTCCCACCGGTCGAGCACGTCAACCGATTGATTCTTGGCATCATACATGCCTTCGGTTTCCATGCGCGAGATATTGTAAATGTCATTTCCATACGAACCTTGAAGGAATATATTGAGTGTAAATCCCAGATAGGTGAAATTATTTGTAAATCCATAGGTGAACTTGGGGTTGGGATCCCCAATGATGGTGCGATCGCTCAACGATGGAACACCATCTGCATTCTTGGTCTCGTAGATCAAATTCCCGGTTTCAGGATCGACTCCTTTGGATATATAGCCATAGAACACGCCCAGGGGTTCACCGGGAGTCATTAACACGATATTCTCGCCCGTTGAGGATTGGGCAAAATAATATTTCTGTTGCAAGGTAAGTTTCTCCAGGCGGTTTTTGTTGAATGAAATATTAAAGTCGGACTCCCACTTGAATTTTCCAATGAAGTTTTTAGAATTGATATCCATTTCAATTCCCCGGTTACTCATCTCACCTTCGTTCCTGGTTAAACTGCCAACCGGAGCAGTGGAGGGCAGTGGAACATCCATCAATAGATTGGTGGTGTATTTGTAGTAGGCATCAAGGGTGAGTATGACCCGGCTCTTGAATGCCGATAAATCGATCCCGATATTTGATTGCGTGGTTGTTTCCCAGGTCAGATCAGTGTTTTTCATATTGGCGATCGACAAGCTGGGAACTGCATCGGTGTACAAGCCACTTTTGTCCCACCAGGCAAGCCGGTTGATGTTATAGCGTTGTAAATAGGAGTAATCCCCAATGCCCGATTGGTTACCCGTTTTGCCCCAACCGCCCCTGAGTTTTAAATCAGTGACCCATTCGATATCTTTCATAAAGTCTTCAGCAGAAATCCTCCAGGCAGCCGATACAGAAGGGAAATAACCCCATTTATGACCGGGGGCCAATTTTGAAGATCCATCAGCCCGGAAGTTGACTGTCAACAGATATTTGCTCTGGTAATTGTAGGCGATCCTTCCCAGGTATGACATGATGGCCCAATCGGAAGCTGAGGTACCGCTCCACTGTTCAATTTTATTGCCCGCATTTAAAGTGAGGATATCAGAGGTGCCAAAGTGCGATGCAGTCATATAACTTTGATTCCATTTAGAGGTCGTATAGGAGGTTCCACCCATTGCACTCAGGTTGTGCTGATCGAAGCTTTTATCGTAGGTCACAATGTTGTCAAAAACCATAATGGAACTCAGGGAGCGGTCATCCGTTGCCTGGCCATAATTGGTCCGTCCCCAGGAGGTTTTGATAGGATCCAGAAAGCTGGTGGCATTGTAATAAACACGGTCCAGCGACAAGGATGATTTGAGTTTTAAGGCCGGGAAAAAGGTAATTTCACCACTGCCACTTCCCACAAACCGGTTGTTGTAGGTTTTATTGTTCTCAGATCGGGACATGTTTTCAACCGGATGGGTGACCTGTGCGCCGTAGAAATTATCGTAATAATGCGTAGGGATGGCAGGATTCCAGATAGGCGCATAAGTGGGCGTATTGATCACCGATAAAATGACACCTGCCCGATTGGCGCCTGTTCCTGAGATGATTCCGTTGTTGCTGTAGTCCGAATAGGCCAGGTTGGTATTGAATTTTAACCAGCTGCGAATCTGGTTTTCCAGGTTGGCCCGTAAGTTATATCGTTTGTAGTAGGCAACTTTAATGACCCCAGATTCGTCGGTCATCCCGCCTGAAACAAAATACTTTATCTTGTCCGTTGAATTGGAAATAGACAATTGATAATCCTGGGTAACACCAGTTCGGAATGTTTCTTTAAACCAATCGGTTTGATCGGTCAAGCCATCGGGTAGGGTGACTGCGCCAATTTCATCCATCAGTGTTTTATATTGGGCGGTATTCAATGATTTTAAGTGCTTTACAACCCTGGTTACTCCACTATGTGCATTGAACGAGATGATGGCTTGCCCTTTTGATCCCATTTTAGTGGTAATCAGCACCACGCCATTGGATGCCCTCGAACCATAAATGGCGGCGGAAGAAGCATCTTTCAAAATTTGCATACTTTCGATATCGTTGGGAGAGAGGAAGTTGATCTCAGTCATCGGGACACCATCGACCACATACAAGGGGTCATTACTGGCGCTGATGGAACTGTTTCCGCGAACACGGACCACCAGCCCTGCTCCGGGTTCCCCGCTTGGCTGCATGACGGTCACCCCGGCAGCCTTACCCTGGATGGCAGAAGCTGCTGAAATGATCGGTCTTTCGCGAATATCTTCGGTAGAAACGGTGGCTACAGAAGTAGTTAGATCCTTTTTCTTGACCGATCCATAGCCCACTATCACCACTTCTTCAATGGAAACCAGTTTTTCAGCCAGTACCACATGAATGGGTGCAGTACCGCTTACAATAATTTCCTGAGTAGTGAATCCGATCATTGAAAAAGATAAAGTGCGGCCCTCTGCAACGGAAAGAGTAAACTTACCATCCGCATCGGTAATGGTTCCATTGGTGGTCCCTTTTTCTGCCACAGTCACACCAAACAAGGGTTGGCTATTTTGGTCCACAACCGTACCCGAAACCTTGGGTTGTTGCCCTATCGCCAAACCTGTCATGGCTGAGAGACATCCTATAAAAAAAATAAGTTTTATCTGTCTAAAAATTTCTTTGACCCATGGGACAGCACCATCGGTTGACCAAAATATTTTCATGATTTCAGATTTAAAAACTTGATTGAATGCAATGTTTTTTTACGTTTTAAAATGATAGAGGGTTATAGAATCTTTGCAAAGTTCCCGCCTGTCAACCTTTTTCAGATCATCCTGTTCTTTCATATTTATTTGATTTATTTATGCTCTAAGTTACTAAATTTAAGTAAATTGTCCAAGTAATTCAGTAAATTAGTGGGTCGTAAATGTTATAAATACGGATAGTCAGTAACCGAAAAAGCAGTTCTTAAAGTAACTAGGGTAAGTTGAAAAGTGAAGAACGCTCATCTGAGTGACGAGGCTAATTTGAGCGCATCTTGAGCATAGTAAAAATTTTCAATCTTCACCCTTTTCTGAAGCATTGCAAACCGATGTCTTCAGCTGCAAGCTTTCCAACATTCGGGGACCTGGGGGAGGGGTATTCTCACATGAAAGCCTGGGATATTTATTTGAATAACCGGGAGTCTTATTGACCCCCACCTTTGATACATGAAATTAATAGTCGACTATTTGCCTCAGAGTTTGCAAAAAAAAATCAATCACTACGAAATGAATCGTAGGTGATTGATTGACAGATATTGAAAATCCGACAGTAGGGATTGTCAGTTGATTGTTAATGAATTTGTTGTGCAGTTTTTAAATTATTTGTTTCGGCAATGGTGTGAACAAAGGAATGAGGAATTGGGGCTGCAAAATTGTTTTTTTCCAGTTCCGTTTTGATGGTTTCTATCATCTTCCCGGTAACAGGTACCAGGTTTTGGGGCAGGGTAAAAGCGCGGAAAGCAAAGGTGACCGTCCCGGGTTTTAAAGCCATGATGCCAATACTTGGCTGAGGATCAGTAAAAATACGTTCATCTTGCGCCATAATTGGTAATATTAACTGACGCAAGTCTTCGATATTTGTGTTGGCAGCCAGGTCAGCAGGGATTTCAATCAGTGCCCTTCCCATTTGGGTATAATTTACCAGGGTGCCATTCGAGACAGCCCCGTTGGGAAGGATGATGGTCTCACCCCTGGGCGTTGTCAGTACAGTATTAAATATCTGGATCTCTTTTACGACCCCTGTTTTGCCAAGCGATTCAATCATATCTCCCAGTTTGTAAGGTTTAAACATCAGGATCAGCACGCCACCCGCGAAATTGGCCAAGGTTCCTTGTAAAGCAAGTCCAACAGCCAGACCCGCAGCGCCAATAATTGCAATGAAAGAGGTGGTTTGTATGCCAATCATCCCAGCGACAGAAATCAGTAAAAGTACTTTCAACACCACAGTGAGGATACTCCGCAGGAAGGAGCGTAACGAATCATCCAGTTTTTTCATACTGAAAGATGCCGTGTTCCCAATTTTTCCAATGATCCACCAGCCGATAATCAATACAACCAAGGCCATTACCAGGGAGGGCAAATAGTTTAGTACCAGGTTCTTAATAGTTTCTAAATAATTGTCGATCTGATTCATGATTTTCAGTTTTTAGTTTATAAATATTGGATTATAGATTATCAAAAATTATTTTGTCCAGGCTTGGTCAGCCAGGTGACTGTTGATCCCAAGGTCATACAAAATGTTGGTTTTCTGTTATTGAATCAAATATGTTAAAAGCTTCAACGGTATTGCAACAGTGATACTCTAAGATATTAAAAATAATTGGATTATCTTTATAAGTTGTAATTCAGGAAGCAATAAAACTTATCAATCTATTTCCGCCATTTGCTCATTTCTGGATTTTAAATGAGAATTGTTCAAAAGATAACTGAAGAGGTATAAAGATTGCAAACCCAGTTTTAAAACATCCGATGAAAGAAGGTGTGCAGTTCCACTTTGAGCAGCTGTCTAGGTGTTGTTAAATTATAGCTTAACAGGTGGATAATTGGCAGATAATAGATTTATTATTTGTATATTTACCAGTAAGGTATCCATAAAGTACCAGTTTATTATTCATTTAATCCATGTCCGCCAGTGATGGGTTTACCTATGGCAGGCCGGTATGTCATGCATGAAATCCGAATGAATGCGTTAAATAACACATTATGAGCAAAAAATTTAATTCCAACCAGGGAAGCAAGTCAAACAGTCATGAACCTGAGCCATCCAGTGAGCCAACAGTGAAATATACCCAGCACCTATTGGAGATTTCATATCCCGAGAACTTGATGGATTACCTAAAGGCTACGGCCCCCCGGGTGCCAATGACAGTTGCGTTGCCAGCCCTGCCCGATTTGTTGTTTACCACCCTGCCTGATTTTCTTAAAAAGTCGGTGGCAAGGAGTACCTCCAGGGAAGAGCGCGATATCCTGCTGCTTGGTACCATGGTTACCCTGAGCGCCTGTTTTTCTAAAATTTACGGCTATTACGACAACTTTAAAATATATCCCAACCTGTACCTTTTTGTCGCAGGCAAGCCAGCGGCAGGCAAGGGCCGGCTTTTACTGTGCAGGCATCTGGTGGACCCTATCCATGATGCCCTGCGGGAACAGACCATGGAGATGAAACGGCGTTATGTGCTGGATATGAAGAAATTTAACTTGTCCAAATCAAAGGGCAGTGTTGAAAAACCAGTCATGCCTTTTGAGAAGAGGCTTTTCATTCCTGCCATTAATCGCAGTTCGGATGTATTCCAACTGCTGGCAGACAATGCTGGCATCGGCCTGATCTTTGAAACGGAAGGGGATCTCATGGCAGAGGTATTAAAATCCAAATACGCCCATTACAACGATGGACTCAGAAAGGGTTTCGAACATGAAATGATTAGCTATTTTCGGGTCACCAACCATAAATATACAGAGATCAAATTTCCACGCTTCTCGGTGGTAATGGCTGGCACGATCAACCATCTGACCAACCTTATCCCGTGTGCAGAGAACGGTCTTTTTAGCCGCTATATGTTCTATTTTATGAACATCAAGTCAGAATGGAAGAATGTCTTCTACCATGGCAGGCATTCACTGGATGATTATTTCCGTGAATTGGGACAGGAATTCCTGCCCTTTTATACTGAACTGGACAAGCATCCTGACATGAGCTTTCAATTTACCAAGGATCAGAAGCAACAGTTTCATTCTTTCTTTACCCAATTGCAGGATCGGTACGAGATCCTTCAGGACATGGAATTTTTACCCACCATCCAACGGCTGGGACTGATCGCCTTTCGCCTGGCCATGATACTTACAACCCTGCGCATCATGGATACAGGTGACTTTTCACAGGAGAAGAAATGCCTAGATGTTGACTTTCAAGCCTCCCTTTCCATGGTCGGTGTATTGGTCAGACATGCCAGCCATGTATACTCCCTGCTGCCGGAAGAATAACTGAATTTAAACTATGTGTCCCATGTGTCTCATGTGGCTTTTTGGCGTAAAGCTGTATACATATGAAATTCACAGGGGCAAGTGTATTTCAAAACCATTTAATTTTAAAGATTTGCAAACGAATACGATATATGCAGGTTCTCCTTCTTA
>DASXUZ010000035.1:0-42960 GCA_036504555.1 Prolixibacteraceae bacterium
ACTTCATTCAGATTGACGGTAAAAAAATATTGGTAGATCCTGTATTTTGCGGCCATTCCTCTCCCTTTTCTTTTATGGTACAAAGCTTTAAGGGAAGCGATGTTTATACGGCTGATGAAATGCCCGCCATTGATTATCTCATTATAACCCATGATCATTGGGATCATCTTGATTATCAAACGGTCAGTAAATTAAAGCCTAAAGTCGGTAAGGTCATTACCAGTTTGGGCACTGGGTCGCATCTGGAATATTGGGGATTTGAACCGGGCAGAATTGCAGAACTGGATTGGAATGAACAGGCAGATCTAGGGAATGGATTTTTGGTTACAGTTACTCCAGGCCGTCATTTCTCCGGTAGGGGGCTTAAACGAAACCAGGCGATGTGGGCTTCATTTGTACTGCAAACTCCTTCCAAAAAGATATTCATAGGAGGCGACTCCGGATATGATACCCATTTTGCCAAAATAGGAAGTGAACATGGCCCCTTTGACCTGGCTTTGCTTGAATGTGGCCAGTACAACAATGCCTGGCGGTATATCCACATGATGCCCGAACAGACAGTTCAGGCAGCCATCGACTTAAAGGCAAGAATTCTGATGCCTGTCCATTGGGCCAAATTTGCCCTTGCCCTGCACGCCTGGGATGAGCCCATTGAGCGGGTAACCAGCGAAGCCCACCGACTGAATGTACCGATCATCCATCCCATGATAGGCGAGGAAGTGAACCTCAAGGAAACAGGTTCAACGACTGAATGGTGGAAAGGAATTGAGGTATCCAATTAAAATGACTTCGATTGAAGGAACCAGACCCAATGTGGTTATTGAAGTTATTGCAGTTATTGCAGTTATTGCAAGTCGTATATTTTTGTTTACACTTGGCCAGGTGATGTCAAATCCTGTATTGATACCAACGATTTGGACTGGGAGCAGCAGGTGATGTTTAAAATTGACCACTTGCAATATCTTCAATTACTTCAATTACTTCGCAAACCTGGGATTCCAATAATTTGAAATCAATCAAGATTTTATCCTCCCCGGCAGAAAGCTAAAATGAGGATGGAGCGTGAATCTATTTATTCTGCAATCTCATGGCTCAGGCAATGCAGGGTTCCCAATCCCCAAACCAAGTCAACGGCACTGATGCCGATCACATGCCTGTCGGGAAATAAACCGGTAAGAATGCCCAGTGCCTGATAGTCATTTTTATCATTGAAGGTTGGCATCAATACGCATGCATTGGTTACCAGGAAATTGACGTAACTGGCCGGCAGGCGCAGGTCTTCGAAATCCAGGCGTCCGGGCATGGGCATGGTCACGACATTCAGTTTCTCACCGTTCTCCAGGCGGGCATTCTTGAGTATTTCAAGATTCGCTTCCAGCTTGTGATGGTTGGGGTCGCTGGTATTTGGTTCCTGAACTGCCACGACAGTGTTGCGGTTCACAAAGCGGCAAATATCATCTACATGGCCATGGGTGTCATCGCCTTCAATGCCTTCACCCAGCCAGATGGTGTTGGTAATCCCGAGGTACTCACGGAAAACATTTTCATAATCTTCCTTTTTAAACCCTTTGTTGCGAACCTGTTGCAGGGGGTCCATCAGGCATTCTTCGGTAGTAATCAAGGTTCCACAGCCATTGACATCAATGGATCCGCCTTCGAGTACGACCAGTTTGTTGTTATACATGGCCGGTATAACCGGAATACCTAAGTGTTGGGCTACTGCTGCGGGAATTCCCTGATCTTTGCGGTGGTTTTTGTATTTGGCCCAACCGGTAAATCCAAATTGTATGGCTTCGCGGCTTCCATCAGCGGTTTTTACAATTGCCGGACCTGAATCACGCATCCAGTTGCGGTTGGTATCCTTGATAATATAACTCACTTTTGAGGGGTCGACATGGGCCTGTTCAAGCATCCCAATCACCTTTTCCCTCAGCTCTTCAGATTTTACCAGCAGGATCACAGGTTCATAGGTCGTCACTTTCTTGATCATTTCCACAAAAGCCCATTTGATGGCATGGTATTTTCCGGGCCAGTCGCGACCTTCAGAAGGAAATGACAGGAGTGTTGCCTGGTGTTTTTCCCATTCGGCAGGGAATCGTCGGTTAATGGTGTTCATTAATATGCTTGGATTATTTAAGGAGTGGTTGCATAATTCATTATTTCAATTCCGTTTTTCATGATTTCAGAAACAACAGGATTGGATATTTGGAAATCAATTGCTCTGAATGGATGTGGTTCAATTAAAAGATCATCATCAGTTCTTATTTTCATCAGGTCTATCTGGAGATCAATGATATCATCTATTGTTTTAAATATAATGGCTAAATCTATATCACTATCAATATGATTGGTCCCTTTGGCAAATGAGCCAAATAATATCGCATTTTCAATTTTATACTTCTTACAAACCAGAGATATATATCGTTCTGCAATTTTTATAGCATCTGCTTTATCCATGATCTTAGTTCTTTAATATTAGAAATCCATTCTAATGTAAATTCTGGTGTGCATTTTTGATAAAAATCTTGCTTATAACTATCGTAACGGGCATTCAAATTAAAAGTTGTAATGGTATCAAGCCAGCCTAATTGATTATTTTCGAATTCTAATTTAGATAGCTTTGCAAGTCGTCTTAGGTCATGGGTAAAAGGCGAATGCTCTGAAGTTGTTCTTACAATTTTAGCTTTCAGTAATCTTTCAATTACAATGTGGCCAATAAACAATGCCCAATGATAATCCTTTACTTCGAATAGATGAATCATAGTATTATAATCCTTGTCCGATGTGGTAACCCAATGATTATAAATTTTTTCTATATCAATCTTTCCATTTTCCATAAATCAAAAATACGAAATTTCCATCTATATTAGTCGAATCGAAAGTAGGTGTATCTAATCAATAAATCGCTTGGTGATATCCCCATAAGCATCAATCCTTCTGTCTCTCAGGAAGGGCCAGTTGCGGCGCACATCTTCCATCAGGGCA
The DNA here is from genome assembly GCA_036504555.1 of Prolixibacteraceae bacterium. GTDB lineage: Bacteria > Bacteroidota > Bacteroidia > Bacteroidales > Prolixibacteraceae > Aquipluma. The sequence goes on from DASXUZ010000035.1 coordinate 2,986, forward strand.
TGATCAACTTCAGCCATGATGATTTCTTCCTGGTCATGCGAGGCCTGGGCCAGTATTTCTCCCTGGGGACCCGCGATAAAGGAAGCACCCCAGAATTCGATTCCTGCAGATGATTCAACTGGCTTTTCAAAACCTACCCGGTTGCAGGCAGCCACAAAGATTCCGTTGGCCACGGCATGTCCGCGCTGAACGGTACGCCAGGCGTCGTATTGTTTTTCGCCATATTGCGCCTTTTCGTGGGGATGCCAGCCAATGGCAGTGGGGTAGAAGAGTACTTCCGCACCCTGGAGAGCGGTGATTCTGGCTCCTTCAGGATACCACTGGTCCCAGCAAATAAGGGTGCCGATTTTCCCAACTTTGGTATTGAAGGCTTTGAACCCGATATCACCAGGCGTAAAGTAATATTTCTCGTAATAACTCGGATCATCCGGAATGTGCATCTTGCGGTACAGCCCGGCTTGTGATCCATCGGTATCAATGATATAGGCTGAATTGTGATACAAGCCCGGAGCACGTTTTTCGAAAAATGGCACAATGATCACGATGCCCAATTCAGCAGCCAAAGCGCTGAATGCCTGGTATGCATCGTCGTACAGCGGTTGGGCCAAATCGAAATAATCAGTGTTCTCGCTCTGGCAAAAGTAAAATGAACTGTATAATTCAGGTAAACAAACCACATGGGCTCCCTTATGGGCAGCCTTACGGATCCATTCCAGACATTTTATCAGGTTCACCTCAGGTGTTCCATCGAGTGAAATTTGAACCAATGCAATCGTGTAGTTATTATTCATCGCTTAAATTGTATCTGGGTACAAAAGTAAATAATATTTAGAAATACTTCCACCTGATTTGAATGACCCCGATAGGCAGATTCAGGATTCAGTTTAAATAATTTTATTTTGATATTTTATTCCAAATTTAAAGTTTATTTTATATGTTTGAAACTGGGCATATCTATAAGCACTATCTAAAATTACGGATAAGTCTAAACAACCAATCAACTAAACTAGTAAAGAAAAACTATGAGAAATAATTATTTTAATCAACTTGCTGCCTTGGTAATTTTATTGATTTGCACGACTCAAATCAGCTTTGCAACCGATGGTTATTTCAGTCTGGGTTATGGCACCAGGAGTAAAGGGATGGCTGGTGCTGGTGTGGCCATGTATTCCAGTTCGCTCATTGGAGGCAACCCTGCGGGAAATGTCTTCCTTGGAAACGAATTCGCCATCGGCATTGCGGCCTTCAGTCCAAATCGTGCATATACCATCTCTGAGAATACAAACGGTCAGCAGGGCATTTTCCCGCTCACCCCTGGCACCGTGAAGAGTGATAAACCTGTGTTTTTTATTCCTTCTGTAGGAGGTAACTGGATGATCAACAAGTCATCTGCCATTGGTTTTTCGATCTATGGAAATGGAGGGATGAATACCAGCTACCCTACAAAAACGTTCAATAATCCGATGGCTCCAGTAACCAGTCCCACTGGTATTAACCTTTCACAGTTATTTTCGGAAATATCGTATTCCGTAAAAATTGCAAAAAACCACAGCATTGGAATTTCGGCCATTGGAGCTTTCCAGATGTTTGAAGCTGAAGGATTGCAGGCCTTTATGGGAATGACCTTGAGTCCCGATAAACTTACAAACAATGGCCTTGACAATAGTTTTGGTTTTGGCGGCAAGATTGGCTATTTGGGAAAATTAACCGACCATCTGAGTCTTGGCCTCAAATATCAAAGCAAGATTTTCATGTCGGAATTTAAAGAATATGCTGGTTTGTTTGCCCAGCAGGGTGACTTTGATATTCCATCCAATTGGACGGTAGGTTTGGCTTACCAGTTTTCCAGATCATTTACCCTGGCCTTTGATGTAAAACAAATCAGGTACACCGACGTAAAAGCGGTTTCAAATCCGCTTACTTTGGACTATTTCCTTGGAGAAGATAAGGGACCGGGTTTTGCCTGGCAAAATTTGATGATCTTTAAACTTGGAATGGAATATGCTTCCAAAAATGACTGGATTTGGCGTGCTGGTTACTCATACGGATTACAGAATATTCCAGAAAGTCAATTGATGTTTAATATCTTAGCTCCCGCCGTATCGCAAAATCATGTGGCAGTAGGTTTTACCAGAACATTGAGCAAGAAAAACAATGCCCTGGATCTTTCATTGATGTATTCACCAGAGAATTCTCTTTCTGGTCCCAATAGCCTGGATCCTTCCCAGACAATTGAATTGAAAATGAGCCAGTTTGAATTGGAACTTGGTTATTCGTTCTAAGGTATTCATACTTGTTTACAAAAATACGGGCCATGCAGATTTAAACTTCTGTATGGCCCGTATTTTTAGAGGCTTATCCTTCCTGAAAAAACTCTTTTGCGGCATTGCAAATTGGACATTTCCAATCTTCAGGTAAGTCTTCGAAAGATGTTCCGGGGGGAATTCCAGCTGTTGGATCACCCTCTTCTGGTTCATAGGTATATCCGCAAATGACACATACCCAGCTTCTCCCGTCAAAAATATGTTCATGTTCGGGCTCCTCCATCACTTCGACCTTCGGAAGAGCGGGCGCTTCAGCCTCCAGTGCCGATTTTTCGATGTAGGTAGGTGAATTCTTGGGAGAAAGCATCTTGTATTTTTCGCGGTAATACTGGTAGGTAAGTGGTTCTTCATTCGAAATTTCATCTGAGTCCACCACCTCACCGATGATGAGGAAATGCGATCCAAGATCCATCGATCGGACTACCCGACAATCGAACCAGGCCACCGAACTGTCGAGTACAATGGGGGCGCCTGTTTTAGCGGTCATGGTATTAATCCCATGGAATTTATCCAGATCAGAGGAAGACATGAACCCAAAATCACCAATGATTTTCAAGTTCAAATCTCTTTTCAATACAGAAACCGAAAAAATACCCGAATCCAGGATTGCCTGGGTTGATTTGTTCTTTTTATGGCATGAAATGGCCAACTGTTCAGGTTCGGATGTCACCTGGAAAGTGGTATTGGCAATGTATCCGAACTTCTTGCCTTTGTATTGGGAAGCGATCAGGTACATGCCGTAGCTTAATTTGTGGAATGCTTTTAATTTCATGAAATCGAGTATCTGGTGTTCATTATTTGATTGAACGAATTTACATCATTGTTTTTAACTAATCGCTTTATAAGCTAAATATTTCTTTTATCTGTTAAAGGGAAAGTGCCTGGTAAATTTGCTCAATTCTACTGTAATGATTACCTTTAAGCTTGTCAAAATACCTAGTCTAACCTAATATCTATCATGAAAAAAATACTCTTTTTTGTATTGTCTTTATTCGTTGCCCTTCAACTCTTTGCACAGCAAGACCGCCCGGAGGAAACTGAAAAGCAAATTGTAATCGAGACCAAACATTCGGCACTGGTTTATTCGATCGGGAAAAATAAAAAGCTGTATCAGGTTTACCTGGGTGAAAAGCTGAACAATGGATCGGATTATAAATTGCAGAAAAATATCCATGAAGCCTATGTTCCTTCAGGAACTGACAACCTGTTTGAACCTGCCATTAAAATGCTTCACAATGATGGGAATCCCTCGCTGGAGTTGCATTTCACGGAAGACAAAATGCTGCGTGACGGTGATCTTACCACCACATCCATCATCCTGAAAGATCCTGTTTACCCCGTTACGGTGAAACTTGTATTCGTGGCCTATTACGATGAGGACATTATCAAAACCTGGACCGAAATCATTCACCAGGAAAAGAACCCGGTCATCATGAGCAATTTTGCCTCGGCGATGATTCACCTCGATGCCGATCATTACTGGTTGACTCAATTTCATGGCGACTGGGCAAAGGAAATGCGCATGGAAGAGAGTCAACTGACCAGCGGGATCAAAACCATTGACAGCAAGCTGGGAACAAGGGCAAATATCTTCCAGACGCCGGTATTCATGCTGGCAAAAGATAAAGCCGCTGATGAAAACTCTGGTGAAGTGATTGCAGGAACACTCGGCTGGACGGGCAGCTTCCAATTGTCATTCGAAATTGACAATTCCAATTCGCTCAGGATGATTGCAGGCATGAACCCTTTTGCCTCTGAATATCATCTGAAACCCAATGAGAATTTTGTGACTCCCGAATTTATTTTCACTTTCAGTTCTCAGGGAAAAGGTCTCGCAAGCCGCAACTTCCACCAATGGGCCCGCAATTATGGGGTCATGGATGGACATGCCAATCGTTTGACTTTACTCAATAACTGGGAATCGACTTATTTCGATTTTGACGAGAAAACACTCACGGATTTGTTTGGTGGGGCCAATGAATTGGGTGTTGATGTATTTCTACTGGACGACGGCTGGTTTGGAAACAAGTATCCCCGTAACAGCGACCAGACAGGATTGGGAGACTGGCAAGCCAACAAGCAGAAATTGCCCCATGGATTGGGCTACCTGGTTGAACAGGCTGAAGCCAAAGGCGTGAAATTCGGCATCTGGATTGAACCTGAAATGGTGAATCCCAAGAGTGAATTGTATGAAAAGCATCCCGACTGGATTCTGAAATTACCCAACAGGGAAGAAAATTATTACCGCAATCAGCTGGTGCTCGATTTGACCAATCCCCAGGTACAGGATTTTGTTTTCGATGTCGTGGATGGGATGATGACCAAGAATCCCAACATTGCCTTTATCAAATGGGATTGCAACCGCATGATGACCAGCACCTATTCGCCTTACCTGAAGGAAAATCAATCGCATGTTCAGATTGAGTATGTACGCAGCTTTTATCGTGTGATGGAACGCCTGCGGACTAAATATCCACACCTGCCTATCATGCTTTGCTCGGGTGGCGGTGGACGGACCGATTACGGTGCCTTGAAATACTTTACCGAATTCTGGCCAAGTGACAATACCGATGCCCTGGAAAGGGTATTCATCCAATGGGGTTACTCTTATTTCTTCCCCAATATGACTTCCTGCAACCACATTACAACCATGGGAAAACAATCACTGAAGTACAAAACCGATGTGGCCATGATGGGAAAACTTGGTTACGACATGCGTATCAACGAAATGAGTGCTGACGAATTGGAATTCAGTAAAATGGCCGTTCAGAATTACAGCCGACTGAAAGAGCTGATCTGGAGTGGTGATTTATACCGCCTGGTTTCGCCCTACGAGGCTGAACGGGCTGTTCTGATGTATGCCAGCCAGGATAAAACAAAAGCCTTGCTTTTCTCCTATGCCCTTCATCCACGTGCATTCAATCATTTTAGTCCGGTGCGATTAAACGGTTTGGATCCCAAGAAAACATACAAAGTAGAGGAAACCAATAAGATGCCTCGCTCACGAAGCGGTTTCTATTCGGAAGGGAAATCCTTCTCGGGCGATTACCTGATGAAAGTTGGATTGTCCTTGCCAAACAATGGTGAATTAACCAGCGCTGTAATCGAAATAACTGCGGTGAAATAGATTATATGGCTGGATAGATGATTTGCAGGGTGACTTCAAGTTCGCCTGTGAATAACTGATTATAGCAAATGGCTCAAGGATTTAAACTAATCCTTGAGCCATTTATTGTTTATAAATTTTCATACTTTTCTTCTTTTATATTAAACAATTTGTGATTTTTTAGTACCTTTAGGGTACCAAAAATATCAACAAACCATGAAAGCAACTTCATTTATTGCCTGTATTGCGATTCTATTTGCCTTGTCATTGACTTCCTGTAATAAGGATGACAGTCCTGAAGTGATCACCAAGGCCAAACTGTCAGGATACATTCAGAAAGGACCTTTTCTGAATGGTACTTCCATTACTGTTGCAGAATTAAACCAGGATTTATCGCAGACAGGAAAATCATTCACCTCCCAGATCAAGGATAACGAGGGAACATTTGAACTGGCCAATCTTCAATTGTCATCTCCCTATCTACAGCTAAAAGCTGACGGGTTTTACTTCAATGAAGTATCGGGTGAAACCTCCAAGTCGCAGATCACCCTGTTTGCCCTGGCAGATGTATCGAATATCAGTACCTTGAATGTAAATGTATTGTCGACCCTTGAAAAGGGTAGGGTAGAGAAACTGGTTGCCGATGGACTTTCGTTCACCGAAGCCAAGAAAAAAGCCATGGAAGAAATCCTGGCCATTTTTAGTTTGACCAAGACTGATATGCAAAGCTCTGAAATGCTCGATATCAATCAACCAGGGGATGACAATGCCATTCTGCTGGCTATTTCAGTTGTTTTGCAGGGTTACCGCTCAGAAGCTGAACTTTCTGAACTGCTGGCCAATATGAGTGCTGACATCAGCCCAGATGGAAAACTAGACAGTGAAGCCCTTGGGACAGCATTGATCAGCCACGCAAAATATCTGAATACCGTCCAAATCAGGGCCAACCTGGTTAAACGATACAATGAAATAGGCGCGACACTTCAGATTCCTGAATTTGAAAAATACATGGCCCAGTTTATTGAAAAATCAAGCTATAAGGCAGTTAGCCTGATTACTTATCCTGAAACGGTGGAAGGAAAACTAAATTTGCTCAATGAAACGAATTTAATCTTTCCCTCTGGATTGGGTGGTCCCCCACCAAGTGTTGATCCCTATTCTTTCCTTTCAGCAGTTACATTAAAAGGTATGTCTCTGAAAATAAAGTTAGAATATGTTGCAGGAGGTAATCCAACGATGGGCTATTGGTATTACCGCGTTGAGGATGGTACAAACTGGATTGCATCACAATATGATATGTCTAAGAATTCTCAGGTTTTCACCATCATTGAAAGTGGAAAGCCTGGCAATTTAAAATTGTTATTTCCTGAAGGTAACGGGGTAAAAATCCGCATCTTCTATTTCGAGAACAATGATCTGGTGGCTACGAAGAGCAGGATTGTCACCATCAATTAATGGAAGGCGTTTGATCCTTTACTCAGCTGTTGACGCCAGGTCACCTGCTGAGTAAAGCTCATCGCTACCTTTCGGCTATCAACTGCCTGGCTTCCTGCTGAAGGATCGGGGGCAAATGAATGTGCCGGCGACCAATGCTGATCAGCCATTTGTTGATTTCTGCGGGTTTGAGGGTATATAAAACTTCGCGCAGATTGTCAATCTGTTCCGGGGTAAGGTCGGTTTCACGCACATTGCGAAGGACATCCAGCTCTTCATCATCGAAGTAGGTAATGACCTCCTCATTGAAATCTGTTTCAACGAAATCGCATACTTCGTGGGCCCCGCAGCAATCGGAGGCTACCTGGAAGGGTTCTTCAACGGGTTCTGAAAGCGCTTCTTCGCTGACTTTCCTTTTTGGACGGGCGTTTATATACAGGAAGATCCCAAATACAATGATGATGGCAAAAACATAAAACATGGATGTAAAAGTATAAAAATGAAACTTGATTATCCTGTTCTGATTCTTTTCAGATAAAATAATATCAGAATTACTTTAACCATGTTGATATGCATTTTGTTGACAATCCTATTTTGTTATATTTGTTTCTCATAGTAAAACCAGGGCTTCATGTTTAAATATATTCTTTTGATGGCTTTTGTTGTGGGCACATTCAATGCTTCGATGGCTCAATTCAGTAAATTATTCGAGCCAAAGACCTTGCGGCTTGATTATTACCATTGCGGTAATGCTGGCTCAGAGCAATTCTATTTTGGTGAACTGAAGCAGGAGCCTTTCTGGGCAGGTTCGAAAACCCACCTGGTTGATTCCAATCAGTTTGGAAACTATCGAATGGAAGTGCGTTCAGCTGACAACAATACCCTGTTGTATTCACACGGGTTCTCCAGCTTGTTTTTTGAATGGCAGTCCACCCCAGAAGCCAAAGCCACCGGGCGTTGTTTCCCTGAATCGCTGGTAATGCCATTTCCACGTCAAAAAGTTATGGTTTCCATTTCCAGCAGGAACAAAAAGGGTGTTTTTGAAAAGAAATTTGAATACAGGGTTGATCCAAAAAGCTATTTTATAAACAGTGAACGTGAAAACCTCCCCGTTTTTGATATCCTCATCTCAGGCGACCCGTCTGAAAAGGTAGATGTAGTTTTACTTTCAGAAGGATATACCGAAGATCAACAGGAATTGTTCAAGGTTGACTGCCAGAAGTTTGCCGCCGATTTGTTTACCTATGCCCCCTATTCCGACAACAAGGACAAGTTTAACATTCGGGGCGTTTGGTCGCCCTCAAAGCAAGCCGGTACTGACATCCCGGGTGATAGCAGTTGGATTGAAACCCGTCTGAAAAGTTCATATTATACCTTTGATTCAGAACGTTATCTCATGGTGGCCGATTACCAGGGAGTATGCGATGTAGCGGCCAATGCCCCCCATGATTACATCTACATACTGGCCAATACGGAGAAATATGGTGGAGGTGCCATTTATAATTTTTATGGAATCAGTGCTGCTCACCATGTGAATGAAGCAGGAAAGATTTACAGCCATGAGTTCGGGCACTTGTTTGCCGCCCTGGGTGATGAATATGTGGGGGGTGTAGAGTTTTCAGATTTATATCCCGCAGGCGTTGAACCCTGGGAGCCGAACTTGACCACCCTGGCTGCATTTGACAAGAAGTGGAAGGGTATGCTTGCCAAAGGAACTCCCATTCCTACCCCTGAAAATTCAGGCAATGATAGAACCCTGGGTGTTTATGAAGGAGGAGGATATATGTCTAAGGGAGTTTACCGTCCCTGGATCAATTGCATGATGAATAACATGCATATCATTGATGTGTTTTGCCCCGTTTGCAACAAGGCCATCCAGGATATGATTGATTTTAATTGTAAGTAGGGAATATAGAACTATTTATCTTTCAGCAGGTGTACGTCCTAAGCGTATATCAAGTCATTACTTTCCAAAACAAATTTGAATCCCGTACATCGTCGTGCGTATTCCTGTAATTGCTTCAAAATGCCATTGGACTGATTGGACATTTTGAAGCAAATACAGGCCCTGTCATTCATTTCAGCAAGAAGACTTCCATTCAAAATTGTCCAATACAGGAGCGAGCCCGGCAAGCTGGTACGGGTTTTATGGCCATTCAACAAGCCCTTCCAATGAATCTTCATTCATTGAATTTTGACCTGTCAGATATGTGGATTATTCGAAGATTATTCGAAGGTTATTCGAAGGTTATTCGAAGACTATTCGAATGGGTTCGAATAAACTTCGAATAGCTTTCGAATAGCCTTCAAATAACCTTCGAGTAATTATAATACCTGGCAGTTGATCTATACCTGATATTTGCAGAAACATGGATGGTAGGAAGGCAAGCCGATAGATCGGTATGGACACAAGAATTTAAGGAATATACTGCATTCAAACAGCAATCCATAGATCCGTCAATTGTACGATACAAATGACACAAATGACACAAATGACAATTGGCGCAATGGTCGTTTGGACGGGTTCAGAGATTCAGTAGGAGGTTGTTTGGCAGTGAAGGGAAAATGGAATCCTATCCTGGCAAATCAGCTTTTGGAAAATTGGCTCTTTTATAGGAGTAATTGAGACTCTTATTTCGATGAATTTTTTTTCTGTTCTTGCAGCATCTCGATGATTTTATCCAATTTATCCACCTCAAGCGATTTCAACATGATGGCCAAGGCTTCTATTTCCTGTTTTGCATCAATGTTGGTTTTGTAATCCTCTTCAGCATGCATCCTGTCCCTTTCATTTTGCCTGTTTTGGGACATCATAATAATTGGTGCTGCATAAGCCGCCTGGGTGGAGAAAAGAAGATTCAGTAGGATGAAAGGATAGACATCCCAATGATACATGAAGCCTACCAGGTTTAGCCCCATCCAAAAGATGACAAAAATTGTTTGCACGATAATGAATTTCCATGAACCCATCTTATTTGCTACTGCATCGGCCACGCGACCGCCAAAACTCAATGTTTGATGATGCTTTTCGTGCCAGGTTCTTTTAGTACCCATGTTATTTGAATTAAGTTTATTTTAGAAATACATTCAATCATTGGGCAGTCAACCATCATAATGGCAATAACTGCTGGTATTTCTCATCTTCCAGGTTCACAAATGTACTTAATCTGTCGATACGCACGTAAGTATTGTCATTATTATCCAAATCTACGATATGACTACCTATTGACTGGGTTTATAATCTGAATCCACTGTGTGGATTATTCAGCTAAAAAACAAAAGGGAACCATCCAGTCGGATGGTTCCCTTTTTATTCAATGATGTCCATTCCACCGGGGTTGGATTCTGTAACCCTTTCTCCGGTTTCCTTTCGATGTTATTGTTTTCCGTGTTTGAGATTTGCCTGAGCTGCAGCTACACGTGCAATTGGCACGCGGAAAGGAGAACAACTTACGTAGTTCAAACCTAACTTGTCGCAGAATTCAATAGAGCTTGGTTCACCACCATGCTCGCCGCAAATACCAACTTTCAAACCTGGTTTTACAGAACGTCCTTTGGTAACACCCATTTCAATCAACTGGCCCACTCCGCTCTGGTCAATTACCTGGAAAGGATCCTGTTTGAGGATTCCTTTTGATAAGTAATCGGGTAGGAATTTGCCAGCATCATCGCGTGAGTAGCCCAAGGTCATCTGGGTAAGGTCATTGGTTCCGAATGAAAAGAAATCGGCTTCGGCAGCAATGTGATCAGCTGTCAAGGCAGCACGTGGAATTTCAATCATGGTACCTAACAGGTAGTCGATGCGGTCGCCTTTTTCAGCAAACACTTTTTCAGCCGTGCTGCGGATAATGTCTGCCTGGTTTTTAAGTTCTGCAACGGTGCCAACCAATGGAACCATAATTTCTGGACGTGCGTCAATGCCTCTTGCTTTCAGGTTCAGGGCAGCTTCAATAATAGCCCTTGACTGCATGGCAGTAATTTCTGGATAAGTAATTCCCAAACGGCAGCCACGGTGTCCCAACATGGGGTTAAACTCTTCGAGGTCTGCGATCTTATTTCTAACCATATCAATGGAGATACCCATTTCAGTGGCCAATTCCTTTTGGGTAGCTTGTTGGTGAGGCACGAATTCGTGTAATGGCGGATCGAGCAAACGAACCGTAACGCCAAAACCTTCCATGGCTTCAAAGATTCCTTCGAAATCAGAGCGTTGGTAAGGCAACAGTTTAGCCAGTGCCTTTTCGCGTCCCTTGGTATCAGAAGACAGGATCATTTCGCGCATGGCCTTGATTCTTTCGCCTTCAAAGAACATGTGCTCGGTGCGACATAAGCCGATTCCCTGGGCGCCAAATTCGCGTGCTACGCGGGCATCATGTGGGGTATCGGCATTGGTACGCACGTTCATGCGGGTAAAATGATCGGCGATCTCCATTACTTTGGCGAAATCACCACCGACTCCGGCATTCATGGTCTGTACTTTTCCTTCGTACACTTCACCAGTTGAACCGTTCAGAGAAATCCAGTCACCTTCGCTGAATGATTTTCCATCCATGATCATGACACGGGTCTTGTAATCAATCTTGATAGATCCTGCACCCGATACACAGCATTTTCCCATTCCACGGGCAACCACTGCAGCGTGAGAAGTCATCCCACCGCGAGCGGTTAAAATACCCTGTGCAATGTTCATTCCTTCCAGGTCTTCAGGAGAGGTTTCGATACGAACGAGCAATGATTTTTCGTAATTTTTGGCTTCATCGGCAAAGAATACAATCTGGCCCGTGGCAGCTCCCGGAGAAGCTGGCAATCCTTTTGCCAATACTGTAGCGGTTTTCAAGGCTTCAGTATCAAAAATGGGGTGTAATAATTCGTCCAGTTTATTGGCATCCACACGTCCCAAGGCTGTTTCTTCAGAGATCATGCCTTGTTCGAGCATATCTACAGCAATTTTCACCATTGCAGCCCCTGTGCGTTTTCCGTTACGGGTTTGTAACATCCACAATTTTCCTTCCTGGATGGTAAATTCAATATCCTGCATGTCACGGTAATGATTTTCAAGCTTTTGCTGAACATCGTTTAACTCGTGATAGAGTGTTGGCATGGTTTCTTCGAGGGAAGGGAAATTGGCCGCGCGCACTTCTTCGGTAACGCCTGCCAGAATGGCCCAACGTTTGCTTCCTTCGAGGGTGATTTGTTGCGGAGTGCGGATACCAGCTACCACGTCTTCTCCCTGGGCATTGATCAGGTATTCACCGTTGAATACATCTTCACCTGTTCCAGCATCGCGTGAAAAGGCTACGCCAGTTGCAGAATTCAGACCCATATTTCCGAATACCATGGACTGAACGGTAACGGCCGTTCCCCACTCTTCGGGATAATTGTTGAGTTTACGGTAATATATGGCACGTGGAGTCATCCAGCTATCAAAAACGGCGCAAACGGCACCCCAAAGTTGTTCCCATGGATCGTCCGGGAAGCTTTTGCCAGTTTTGCGCAATACGGCTTCCTTGAAACGGAAAACCAAAATTTGAAGGTCCTGTGGAGTGAAGTCAGAATCAAGGGTGATTCCTTTTTCTTCTTTCAGGTGCTCCATGATTTCTTCAAAAGGATCAATGTCTTCTTTGTTGTCAGGTTTCATTCCCAAGACCACATCTCCATACATTTGTACAAAGCGTCGGTATGAATCCCATGCAAAACGTGCATTGCCTGATTTTTTGGCAATTCCCTGAACGGCCAAATCATTTAATCCCAGGTTCAGAACCGTATCCATCATTCCGGGCATCGAAACGCGAGCTCCTGAACGTACAGACATCAAACTGGGGTTGTCTTTGTCACCGAATTTAGTCCCGGTTAAACTTTCGATATGTGCAACAGCTTTTTCAACTTCTGCTTTAATCAAAAGAACTGCCGCATCTTTGCCTTTCTGGTTGTAAACGGTACAAACTTCAGTAGTAATGGTGAATCCGGGAGGAACAGGAACCCCGATAAGGTTCATTTCAGCAAGGTTCGCACCTTTACCTCCAAGCAAGTTTTTCATGTCAGCTTTTCCTTCGGCTGATCCATTTCCAAACGAGTAAACGTACTTTGTCATAGAGTGATAATTTATAGATGATTGATACTTAATCTTTGTAGTAAAAATAATATTCACAAAAATAGTTTTATTTCCCGGAATTTTAAAACCTTTTCTTGAAGGTTTCACTTCATTTTTCCACAAAGATGCAACGATCGGGTTTTTAAATTATTTTCTCAGGCTGACAATAGGCTGAAATATTAACCCAATTGATCTTTTGCACGGCTGGCTATTCAAGTTTGGCTGCAAATTTTTGGGCTTCAGCTGAATTCTTTGTTTTTCCAGGGGAGGATAAACCCTTTTTGTAAAAGTAAGATTTGAGCCATTATTTTTTAAATAAAATATTGAAAATCTTAACAATACTTAACGATCATTCTTGGAAATTTACCTGAAGATTTTGTATATTTGTGTAGTTGTAAGTGAATAGAAAAATAATAAAGCGATTAGGTTTTTTTCATAGAATTAGGTTTGGTTAGATTTGAAAAGGGTGGTAGGGGCCACCCTTTTCTTTTTGCCTATCCATTCCAATTGTTTTTTGAAAAATGCTCCAAAATGAATTAAGCTTCTTTAACGTTGATTGAGATGTATTAACTCATATTCGGTTTACTTTTGAATCATGCAATAGGAGTAAAATAATTTATTTTTTCATAGAAAGTAAAGTTTGGTTTTGTAAAAAAAAGGATGAAGTGATTCATCCTTTTTTTTAGTCTCCATCATTTTAAGCCCGCCCTTTATTTTCAAACATCCTATGAATTGAACCCAAGACGCTTTATCCCCGTCAAAAAAAGATATTGTTTGATTGTTTTATGCCCCTTGCACTTCAAAAATGTGCTGATCTTCAAGCGTTAAAGTTTGTTAATCGAAAATCTCTTTGATCGGCGGATTGTTATCCTGATAGGTTTTTATTCATTCATTTATTAACTTTTTAATTTGCGAATTTATGAAACAACGTCATGAAGTCTATCAGGAAATTGAACAAATGATGGGGTTAGTTCCAACGATGTTCAAGTTGTTGCCCGATTCTTCTATTGAACAGGAATGGGAGCTTTTTAAAAAAGTGCAGATTGAGGAAACCGCTATTCCAAACAAGTACCGTGAGCTCATTGGAGTGGCTGTAGCTGCCATTATGAGGTGCCGGTACTGTTCATATTACCACTCCGAAGTTGCCAAACTATATGGCGCAACCGATGCCGAAATTGAGGATGCCGTCCATTTTGCCAAATCAAGTGCCGGATGGAGTACCTATATCAATGGACTTCAGGTGGACTACGAAACATTTAAATCAGAAATGGATCAATCCGTTGAGCATATCCGTCATTCACAAATGGAGGAAGCCCATAGCAATTAATTGTTCCAAATTCCCATGAGATCAAGGAGGTTGCCATTCAATAGACAACCTCTTTGTTTATGTATAGATTCATTTAAATTTACTTCCAATTCCTTTCACCAGTTAATTTCGGCTTGATCCCTGAAGAATTTACCGGTTAATTTGCCAGACGCTTCCGATGCCAACCACACAGGGGTTTCAGCACCCTTTTCGACGGATCGTGGAGCCGATTTTCCTCCCATATTGGTTCTAACCCATCCGGGGCAAACTGCATTGACGGCAATCTGTTTGGCTGATAATTCAAAGGCTAAATGTCGCGTGATGGAATTCAGCATCGTTTTTGAAACACAATAAGCCGGAGACCATCCGCCAACAGGCTCGCTCATTGAACCTCCTCCACTTGACAGGTTGATAATTCTGCCGGGTGTTTTTATGAGCGGAAGCAAAGCCTGGATAATGCGCATCGGACCATTGCAATTGGTATTGATCGTTGTTGTTAGGACCCCATCGTCATTCCCAATCAATGAAAGATCTTCCTTGAGCAGGATGGCTGCGTTATTAATCACAACATCCAACTGAATGTGCCTTTCACGAAGCAGGCTGGCAGCTGCGTTTATGCTTTCAAGCTTACTTACATCCATTAAGAGCATTTCTACAGAAGCCGATTCTCTTTTTAACTGCACAATGGCTTCCGATAATTTCAATTCATCTCTACCTGAGATGATTACCTGAAATCCTTTTTTAAGCAGTTGACGCGCTATTTCAAATCCTATGCCTCGATTGGCTCCGGTGATCAGTGCAGTTGGCATCGTTTGACTAGTCATCGTTTGTCATTTTAACCCTGATGATACGATTCCTGTTCAAGCAAGTCTTTTGCCGTGAAGGTGGTTAATTCAACTATTTTGGCTGCCGAGCGGAAAAGCGGAGGTATAATAAACCGGGCTTGTTCTTTATTCTCAACCTCCACAATGATCCATGCTTTATGTTCCCCATCATGACAACCCCAGTCGGCATGCGTTAAAAAGTGGGATCCTGTCTGCAGGAAAACCTGAATGGCCTCATCGCAGGATACTTTATCAGCGCCATGAGGAACTTCTATCAAAAACTTTTTCATTTCTCATCCTCCTTCAATTTAAAAATCAATGAACTTGCATTTTTAACTAACTACTTTGAAATTAAATGCTCCGGTTTGTTTGGAGCCCATAATTCTCAACCATACGAGTAAGATAGACTCGGTTCCCCGAGCCGATGAAAGATCCCCCAAATCAAGGATGTTTTCATTTTTCCACCCGAAATCCCTCAGCAACGATTTAACCTTTTCTTTGGCCCCTGAATCATTGCCACAAATGAAATTGGTATGATCGCCCTTGTTAATTAGTTCAGGATTCACCATGAGTCCTGCCCACATGGTATTCAGTGTTTTAACAACCTTTGCCTGGGGAAATGTTTTTTGAATTTCTTCGGCAAGTGAGTGGGTATTTGAAAGCTCAGGCAACAAGCCTGGTGGCATTCCTTGGCTGAAATCAAGGGGATTGGCAATGTCAATGAGAATTTTGTCCTTTAAATTTTTCGCATCTGCCTGCATCAATGCATTGACCGAATGTAGGCCCAGGGTTGCATTGATAATCAATTCGCCGAAGGCAGCTGCTTCGGCAAAGGTTCCCAGTTTGATCTCCCCATTCGATTTATACCATTCGGCAAAAGGTTGATTTCCATAATGGTCTGTTTCCTTGTTTGCCAACTTATTGGTTACATTGCGTGTACCGATCATGACCAGATGTCCAAGTGAACTTAACTTTGATGCAATGGTTTGACCAACGCCTCCGGTTCCGATAACTGCTACTTTCATCATGTTCAATTTAATGGTTTAAAACGCACTTCCCAATTTTAATTATAACAATGGAGTTGATTCAACGTTCATTTTTAATCGATTGATTATCCTCCATCGATATGGCAATCTTACCGGCTATATTTTCCATTTCGGATAGTTGGTGAGCCCGTGTAAGTGCTTCCAGGGCAAAGGTCTTCGAAATAATGGGTTTCACTTTTCGCCCCGCAATCAATTCTGAAAGCCCTTGAAGCGATTTCCCGTCTGCCTTCACAAATAACAGGAGGGACTTTCGCGATGAAATCAGATTCGATAATTTGATGAGGGGCATTTGAAGGGGATTGGCAGCAATCAATATTTGTTTTCCACCTTTTTTGAGCAGATTGCTCCATTTGCCAATCTTCGAACCTCTTACACAATTTAAGATTACATCAAATTCTATGTCCGAATCCAGTATGTTTTCTTTTTTATAATTGATCACTACATCGGCTCCCAATCGTTTTGCCAGTTCCACTTTTGATTCACTGCACACAGCCGTTACCTCACATCCCATGGCCTTGGCAATTTGAATGGCAAAAGTACCTACACCGCCTCCAGCGCCATTGATCAGTACTTTCATCCCCTGTTTTAAGGGTGCATAATCCGTAAAAGCCTGGTAGGCGGTCAGCCCTACACAAGGAACTACGCCTGCCTGTGCAATGTTCAGGTTAGAGGGGATCGCAGCTACATACGATTCAGGAATGGCCACGAACTCGGCATAGCCACCATTGCGGTTCAGGCCCAGAAATGCATAAACACGATCTCCAACGGCGAATTGAGTAACGTTTTTTCCCACCTTCTCTACAATGCCACTTACATCGACTCCCAGGACGGCAGGTAATTTTAACCTGATAAACGATTTTAGCTCACCCTGCCGAATGGCACAGTCAACGGGGTTTACACTTGAGCCATATGCCTTTACCAGTAATTCATGATCACCGATCTGCGGATCAGGAATTTCCTCCCATTCAAATACCTCCGGACTTCCATATTGATGAATGAGCATTGCTTTCATTTTAAACCTCCTTGTGGTGCTTGTAGGGTTTCATACTATTTACATGTTTATACCTCCAGAAACTTCGATCCTTTGCCCATTGATCCATTTGGCATCATCGGTGCATAAAAACGCTACCACGCTGCCAATATCGTCTGCCATTCCAACGCGTCCCAAAGGTGTTTGGCTCGCGATAAATGATTTTACCTGTGGATTGTTACGCAGGGTGGCATTGTTGAAATCAGTTTCAATGGCTCCCGGCGCAACGATATTTGACCTGATTCCCAGCGTTCCAAACTCCTTGGCCACATATTTGGTGAATATTTCCACTGCCCCTTTCATCGATGCATAAACTGAATAGCCAGGCAAGCTAAAGCGGGTAGTTCCCGTTGAAATGAATACTATTCCGCCATTGGGATTCAGGTATGGAATCGACTTTTGGGTCAGAAAGTAAACTCCCTTGAAGTGAATGTTAAGCATTTGGTCAAAAAGTTCTTCTGTAACTTCCAGAATGGGTACCGTGGCTCCGATCCCGGCATTGTTGATCAGGAAATCAAACTTGTCGGTATCCCACACTTCCTTTAAGGCAAATGAGAGGCGAACAATAAAGTTGTCCAGGGATGCGATATCTGACACATCAAATTGCAAGGCCACCGCTTTTTGTCCCAGTGTGTTTATTTCATGGACTACTTTTTCGGCATCTTCTTTATTTGTTTGATAAGTAAGCACAACATCAATTCCTTTTTTTGAAAGCGAAATGGCCATGTCTCTGCCAAGTCCCCGACTACCACCTGTTACAAGGGCTATTTTGGTTTTCATTTTTTTTATCTTTTGAGTTTTTAGTACTAAATCCGAGACAACGGTTTCGATTTTCAAGTGCTGTTGTAAAACGACTTTCAATCGCTTATTCGGGGAATCGGCCTTGCAATTGCCTGTTGACCATCCAACCGGGATATTCAGAAGCCAATACACTCACTTCATTGAGTTGTTGCATTTCGTCCTCGGTAAGTTGCAAGGTAGTGGCAGCAATGTTGTCGTTCAGCTGTTGCAGGTTTTTGGCTCCAATAATGGTACTTGTAACGCCGGGTTGCCTGATGACCCAGTTGAGGGCTATGGTAGCCACCGAAACATGGAGGCTTTTGCCAATATCGCTCATTACATCAATGATGTCATAGGCTTTTAATTTGTCAATGGGAGGAAAGTCAAAAGTGTCGCGCCTGCTGTTGCCTGCCACCTCATTGTCGCGTGTAAACTTTCCAGAAAGAAATCCTCCAGCCAGTGGGCTCCAGGGCATAATGCCTATTCCTTCGTTCAAGGCCATGGGTATAATTTCGCGTTCAATGTCACGGCTGGCAATGCTGTAATAATTTTGAGAGGCTACAAATTTTGTCCATCCCATTTTCTCTGCATAGCTGTTGGCCTTCACCACCATCCAGGCTGGATGATTGCTCACCCCAATGTACCTGACTTTACCCGAACGCACCACATCTTCCAGACCCCGCATTGTTTCTTCCAGCGGGGTGATAGGATCCACCCCGTGAATGTACAGCAAGTCGATGTGCGACATTTGAAGCCGTTGAAGGCTGTCGTTCACCGAGTCAATGATGTGAAGCCGGGACAGCCCTACCTGGTTAGCCCCTGGCCCCATTCGCAGCCGTACTTTGGTGGCAATTACCACTTCCTGCCGCGGGATTCCAAGCTTCAGCAATGCCTCGCCCAGCATCGTTTCTGACAGCCCTTCTGAATAGGCATTGGCCGTATCTATAAAATTAATGCCGCTATCTACCGAGGTTTTAACGATCTGGTTCACCTCGTCCTGGGGGACTTGTCCGACTGCTTGCCAATAGCCCTTGCCTCCGAAAGTCATGGTTCCAAGACATAATTCAGAAACCAATACGCCTGTTTTTCCAAATTCATTGTATTTCATGGTTCTATTTTATTTAAGATACAAAAGTGTTTAAGCTCTACATTTAATTACATCGAATTGTTTAACGCGCAGATGAAAAAAGCACATATTAACTGTTTCCAAACTTGCTCTATTTTTCTTCATGTAACCCTACAGTTCCATTATTCATGCCATGGGCAATCTTCCGATTCTTCTTTTTATAACTGACTATAAACAGAATGCCAACAAGAGCAAAAGGCATGGTAACCAGCAGGATGACCCCTAAACTCTGCATAACCGAAAGGTGGTTGCGGTTCAGGTTCAGCAGAAATACAAACGGGCTTAGGCCTAAACCAATGATTGTAAAGATAATTCCACCAATAAATTCCCATCTCCAGGCCACGATCAGAAGGGAAAGTAAAATGAAGGAAGGGATCAGGTGAATCAAAAAAGCGCCAATCTGTTGCCAAACAGTCAGTCCGGGAGAAAAGGCATCCAAGGCGAACATACTGACAAATAAAATGGCCAGTATACAAATTATCCGAGGTAACCAATGAATTACAGTGAGTGATTTTTTCATGTTGCACAATTATTAAATGTCCCTACTCTTATGGCTTTTCGGTTTCGCCTTGTTTTCTTACTTTTATTCCAGGTTTCAGTTGATCTATAAATTAATCCATACAGATTACAAATCGTGAAGCAATTTATTGAATATTAAATGTAATCCGGAATACTCAATTTATTTAGCTAAGTTAATGAATTCTATTTTATTATCCATAATTTAGAGCTGTTTATTTTAGGAAATAAGCTAAATTTAAATGTTATGTCAAAAATGGTAAAAGGCTGTAATATTTTCAGTAAAAAGAGCTTAGAGACAGCCAAATTGGCTTAAGTTTAAATAAAAATCACCTTGGCAAACCATTTGATTGCAGCAATTCAGTAACTTTATTCAGAAAACAATTAAACGTATAAATAATATGAATTTCAATAATTTCACCATTAAATCCCAGGAAGCCGTTCAACATGCATTCGTGGTTGCTCAGGGACATAATCAGCAGGCCATCGAAACAGGTCACCTGCTGAAAGGGCTTTTCAATGAAGCTGAAAATGTCGTGGGGTTTCTGTTGAAAAAACTGGGGGCCAATCCCATTGTCATTCAGCAGGCACTGGACCGCATTGTAGAATCGTATCCAAAGGTTACCGGGGGCGAACCTTATTTGTCGTCCGATGCCAACAAGGCTTTGCAGAAGTCAATTGCCATCATGCAGGAAATGAACGATCAGTTTGTTTCGGTGGAGCATATCCTGATGGGGCTTTTGGAAACCGGTGATACCATTAGCCGCTTGCTGAAAGATGCGGGTGTGAGCAAAAAGGACCTGGAATTGGCTGTAAAGGAACTCCGCAAGGGTGCCAGGGTCGATAGCCAAAGTGCCGAAGACAAATTCGATTCACTCAACCGTTTTGCCGTGAACCTCAACCAGCGGGCCCGTGACGGAAAGCTCGACCCCGTGATTGGCCGTGACGATGAAATCAGGCGAATTCTTCAGATTTTATCCCGTCGTACCAAAAACAACCCAATCCTGATCGGGGAGCCGGGTGTCGGTAAAACTGCCATCGCTGAAGGATTGGCCCAACGAATTGTTCGCGGTGATGTACCCGAAAACCTGAAATCCAAACAGCTTTTCTCCCTGGATATGGGTGCCTTGATTGCCGGGGCCAAATACAAGGGTGAATTCGAGGAACGGCTGAAGGCTGTTGTCAACGAAGTGATCGCTGCCAATGGCGAAATCGTGCTCTTCATCGATGAAATACATACCCTGGTGGGGGCTGGTAAAAGCGAGGGAGCGATGGATGCGGCCAATATTTTGAAACCTGCCCTGGCCCGTGGCGAGCTGCGGGCAATTGGAGCTACCACCCTCAGTGAATACCAGAAATATTTTGAAAAGGACAAAGCCCTGGAACGCCGCTTTCAGATTGTGAACGTGGATGAACCTGATACCCTGAGCGCCATTGCCATCCTGCGCGGCTTGAAAGAACGCTATGAAAACCACCACAAGGTGCGGATCAAAGACGAGGCGATCATTGCCTCCGTTGAGCTTTCGCAACGCTATATCACCGAACGCTTTCTGCCCGACAAGGCCATCGACCTGATGGATGAAGCCGCTGCACGTCTGCGCCTTGAAATGGATTCAGTGCCTCAGCAACTCGATGAAATCGAACGGAAGATCATGCAGCTTGAAATTGAACGGGAAGCCATCAAACGTGAAAAGGATGAAAAGAAACTTTCATTTTTGAATGAAGAAATTGCCAATCTGAAACAAGAACAGTCCAAATTCAGGGCTCAGTGGCAACTCGAAAAGTCGCTGATCGATGGCGTACAGCAAAAGAAACAAGACATTGAATCGCTCAAACTAGAAGCCGAACAGGCTGAACGTGCTGGTGATTTTGGCAGGGTAGCCGAAATCAGGTACGGCAAAATCCAGGAAGCAGAAAAGGATATCGAGCGACTCAAAGCCGAGTTAAGCAACCATTCGGCCGAACATTTGATCAAGGAAGAGGTGGATGCCGAAGATATATCTCAAATCGTTTCACGCTGGACGGGCATCCCTGTTTCACGTATGCTGCAAAGTGAACGTGAAAAATTACTCCATTTGGAAGACGAATTGCACCAGAGAGTGGTAGGACAGTATGAAGCCATTCACGCCGTTGCCGATGCTGTCAGGCGCAGTAGGGCAGGGCTCCAGGATGAAAAACGTCCTATTGGCTCATTTATATTCCTCGGATCAACGGGTGTCGGAAAGACAGAGCTGGCCAAGGCTTTGGCCGAATTTCTGTTTGACGATGAAAACATGATGACCCGCATCGATATGTCGGAGTACCAGGAGAAATTTTCTGTTACACGACTCATTGGCTCTCCCCCCGGATACATCGGTTACGATGAAGGGGGCCAGCTGACCGAAGCTGTTCGCCGCAAACCTTATTCAGTGGTTCTTTTTGATGAAATTGAAAAGGCACATCCCGATGTGTTCAATGTATTGCTTCAAGTATTGGATGATGGCCGTTTGACCGATAACAAAGGACGTGTGGCCAATTTCAAGAACACGATCATTATCATGACTTCCAATATTGGCTCTCACCTGATTCAGGACCGGTTTGAACACATGACTGAAAAGAATCATGCGCAGGTGGAAGAGCAAACCCGCACCGATTTATTCGAGTTGCTGCGTAAAACCATTTCCCCAGAGTTCCTGAACCGCATTGATGAAGTAATCATGTTTACGCCGCTTACCCGCAAAGATGTGCGCGAAATTGTGAAATTGCAATTTAACCTCATCATGAAGCGGATTCCTGACAACAAGTTCACCATCGAGATTTCGGAAGAGGCCATCGACTGGCTGGCAGCCATTGGGTACGATCCTACCCATGGAGCAAGGCCTGTGAAGCGAATGCTGCAAAAACATATCCTGAACGATTTGTCGCGTGAAATACTGGCTGGGAATATGGAGGGCCGCAGTAAGGTGATCATCGGGGTAGATAATGATGAAATAGTGTTCAACTATCAGTAGGATTGGAATAAATACATCGGATATCTTTAAGTATAAATGGCTGACATACAATGGTGTGTTGGCTATTTAAACTTAAATGAGGAACCGTTATTGGGATAAAACTGTAAATTCCAATTATTTTTAAACAAAAGTAAATGTGTTATGTTGTAAAATAAATATTGAACCATTGGCCCGCTTATTCTTTGTATGTATTGCAATTAACCAATTAACTTTTAACCCATGAAAAAACCAGTTTTCTCTAGCCTTGAATTCTGCCCGTCAACATTAAACGATTCGTGAAGTTTTAACTTCCGTACAAGAAGTTCGAATATTATCCAAAATGGTTCAGAAAAAGTAAAATCTTTTACCTGATCAAGGTGATTTTATGAAAACTTTTCTCCTAATAAGTATTTAATCCTTCCTAATTTAATCTGAATACGCTATTTTTACCGCCTTAATCAATCAAGAATACAAAATTATGAGTTTCCATAATAACCCGCATACCTTTCATATCCCTGTCATGGGACTGGGATATTCCATTGATTCACCCATCAAAGTGGCGCATTACGGCATTTCTTCCGTGATTTCACTGGTCGATGATATCTCGATGGAAAAAATGAGAGAGTTTTATTGCAAAAAATTCAACCTTCCCTTTCAACCAATCCCGCCCAAGACTGAAGATCACCGGGCCAAGCGAATTACAGCTTACCTGAACACTGTCCAGGAAATTGTGAAAAAGAAGTTTGAAAATGTAAAGAATTCCATTTCACACACCGAAGAGGAACTGGATAAATACATCAAAATGCTGCCCGATGTCTCTGAACTGAAGTTGAAATTCAACCAGATGATCAATACCGGTCAAATCAAGCACAAGCTCTCTGAGTGGCTGAATGAAAACCTGGTAGCTGGCGAAATTGATGTCAATATCATGTCCAAGCTTGATCGCGATGCCTTCAAAGATGGAGAGAAATTACCCTCTATTTACAGCGATGCCCAATCATCACTTCGCGGTTTTGCCTTGAGCGATCTGAGTTCCTCACTGGTGCTATCAGCGGGAATGAATCCACGCTTATACTCTTACCTGGAAGAATTCGAAGATTTCTATCCGAATGCTGAAATGGACCTAAAGAAAAAGGTCATCCTGAAAGTGAGCGATTACCGTTCAGCCATTATTCAGGGTCGTTTCCTGGCTAAAAAAGGTATCTGGGTCTCTGAATACCGGGTTGAATCGGGCTTAAATTGCGGAGGTCATGCCTTTGCAACCGATGGTTTCCTGTTAGGACCTGTCTTGGAAGAATTCAGAAACAGCAAAGACCAGTTGATTGAAGCTGTTCATGAAATATATGTAAAGGCACTTGCTGAAAAGGGCAAACCGGTTCCTGAAAAACCTTTGCTGGTGAAAATTACCGCACAAGGGGGCGTTGGTTCCAATGCCGAGCACCAGTTTCTGCTGGAGTATTACAACCTGGATTCAATAGGTTGGGGAACTCCCTTTTTATTGGTACCCGAAGCAACTACAGTCGATGAAGAAACCCTCGAGGTATTGTGTAAGGCCAAGGAAGATGACTTGTACATGAGTGAAGTTTCACCACTGGGTGTCATTTTCAACAATGTACGCGGAAATGGAATGGATCTGAAAAAGGAAGCCCAAAACAAATTGGGTAAATATGGCTTTCCCTGTACCAAAAAATACCTTGCACTCTTACCCGTTGAGGGAAAAGAAAGCATCTGTACTGCTTCAATCGAATACCAGCGCGATAAGATCAAGGAACTAAAGGAACAGAACCTGAATCAGATGGAATACGATCGTCTGCTGGGCAAAATTACCGACAAAGCCTGCTTGTGTAACGGATTGACCGCCTCTACATTGATGGCCAACGATCTGGATACAAAGATGGAAGGCAAGGCAGTGAGCATCTGTCCGGGACCAAACCTGGCTTATTTTTCAAGCCTTTATTCACTGAAAAAAATGGTGGACCATATTTATGGCCGTACCAATGTGATGGAACGCACCGACCGCCCCAACTTGTTTGTCAAGGAATTAAGGATGTACATCGATTACCTGAGCACCAAGATTGAGGAAACCGTAAAGCCTGTTACCGACAAGCAAAAGAAATACTTCGATACCTTCCAGGATAACCTGTTTAAAGGCGTTGAATATTACAAGGAACTTTTCCAGAAGTACAAAACTCAGATGGACGATTCAACATCAAAAAATAACATGATGCAGGATCTTGAGAAGCTTCGGCTGGAACTTGTCAACCTGAAAGCAAAGCTGGCTTAAGAAGTTAAAATCATTCTATAAAGTCCATACTAAAGCGGACTGAGATTCGATCAGCCAATTCCTTTTTTGAAGGGAATTGGCTGATTTATTTATTGTTTACTGCTGAATTATTTGAACTTCCTCCCAATATTTTTTCACCTTCGGCCTATCTTCTGCCCATACTCCATAGCTACTCGATATGTGGTTTTTACATAGTTCGTGCATAGTTCGTGCATGGTTCGTGTATGTACAGACGTACAAAGTATGTTTGAAGCAAGTTTAAACAAACTAAAAAGCAGGTATTGAATAACAGCAAAACAGGGCACATGTTCGCCGTGTTCATTCACATAGGATGAATCCAGGTAAAAGTATTTACATAAGAAAACAGGAGCTGAAGCCAGCAGGTTTTGGAAAAAATGGAAGGGTAGCTGATCGTCCAGCCAGTTGGATGATGGATTTTAACCAAAGGCAAAATTTAGTGGAAGTAGGTCATATCTGCACTGCATGAATATTGAACAGGATAGAACATTATTTAAGATTGAACCGTACTTTTATTTTGGACCTTACTTGTGAATGTGTTAAATATTCACCTCTATCTAACTGCTCCAACCCTTCATTAATTGCATCCTTGTCTTGATCGCTGGTAGTATCCCACCAATCGGGTTTTTCCTTTTGTATCTGTTCGACCTTCTCCAGGATACTATCTTCCTGTAGGGTTGATATCCAGTTTATAAGGTTTATTTTTCTAGTCTCTAAATTCATAAATTCTGTATTTTATACAAAAATAAAGATTAATCTTTGCCTTATGTTCTGTTTGTAGCTTGTATTTGGTTATTTTTCATCGAATGAAATCAGTGCCTTTCGGTTTTTGCCGTCCATAACAATGTTGAGGTCGTTGGTGAAACTGACATGTTTGATGAAATTTCCTTCATCAATGACCGGCATTTTGGTCAAAATATCCATGTTGATGGTGGCTTCCGTTGAATTGTGGGGAATGGTAAAATATCCAACATTCATCGAAGTGACGTTGTGGAAGAAGTGGGAGCCAAGTGACCCGTCAATGGGGAAGTCCTTGAGCCCAATTTCAACAATGATGCGGGCTTTGGAGATGTTTGACCACAGTACGGGAATTCCTGTAAATGGATCGCGCGTGCCCCATCTGCCGGGGCCAATGAGGATGTATTCCTTGTTCAGGAAATCCATCTTGCGGTTAAATTGATTGATCTCGGCTGCTATCTGGCGGGTCTTCATTTTATCAAAGCGGTCGGGATCAACAAATATGACATCCCGGATTCCGTTTATAAGGCCATTGCCCATTCCACGCTGGGCATACATCAGCGTTTTTGCCGGGTCAACTTCTCCCAAATTGACGTCCAGTTGTTCATCCCGCCGGATCAATGGTTTTATTTGCAACAGGTAAAAGGTCGGATGCTGGTTGTGTCCTTTTTCCAAATCGACGGCATATTCAATTTCAACGGGCGAACCCATGGCTTCACGGAATAGCCGGAGCAGCAGGGTAAGGGTATCGGCCAATGGAATGTGCTTGTATTTGAGGATGTTGGCAAAGTCAATCACCCGCAGTCCAGGGCTATCAATCCCGGGATTCAGGGAATCATTTTCATAGTCATACACCGATGCGCAGTGTTGCAATACACCATCTTTTTCAGCAAAGGAGATTTTCATTTTACGGATGGCTGCACTTTCACCGCCATTTTTTAAATCAAACTGGGAGTGATCCATGTCAATGGCATAGAACTCCTTTTGCGAGTCACGCACCAGGTCCTGCAGGCTGGTGGTATTAATTTCGGGGTATTTGGGACAGAAGCGATAGGCATTTTCCCCGCCAACCACATACATGCCCAATCCAATGGCCGACACGGCAAAACCATCTTCGGGCTGCATGTAGGATACGGGGTAGAAATTGTAGGACTGGGCCACTCCGCTGATGGATGGGTAATAATGATCACTGTATTGGTGGCCCACCACTTCCTGGATAATAACGGCCATCTTTTCCTCTTCGATCTTGTAATTGACTGCATCGAAATAGGACATGGCTGATTCTGTGAAAATGCTGGCATACACCAGTTTAATAGCCGTTTCGAGCTGTTCATAACGTACTTCCAGATCGGGATGGTTGTTGGGGATCAGGTACGTGGCATACACGCCCGAAAATGGTTGTGTGAGCGAATCCTCAAACAGTCCCGATGAGCGGATGGCCAATGGCTTCGACATTTTGGTCAGATAAATGTGGAGTCGTTCCTGGAGCTCCTCGCTGAACTGCGATTCAAGAAAGATGTTCTTGATCCGATCATAATCGTTGGTCGAATAGATCTCTTCATAGAGATCATTGGTTTCAAGAAACTTGTCAAATTCCATGGCTCCCAACACAGCCGTGGCCGGGATGCGGATGTTGATTTCAGGTATGATTTTGGCAAAGTCGATGTTCTCGATGAAATTACACATAAATGCCATGCCACGGCCTTTACCCCCGAGCGAGCCCTTTCCGAGCCGCATGACAAACCGCTTGCCGGTCACCAGGGTGGGATCGAAATCGATGATGCTCCCGCGAAGCTTCTGGATACGGACTTTCTCAAATACATCGAGGCAGAATTTGCGCAAATCGTCGGAGTTTTTAAAATCCTCAAACCGGTAGGGAAGCAATTGTTCGGCAATGTTGATTTCACCGCGGGCCATCAGCCAGGTGGAGAATGAATTCCGATGACCATGATAGGCCAGGGCATTTTCAGGAATTATCCTGAACATTTCCTGGAACTCGGCCATGCTGTGGGCAATCATGATGGGGTTTCCTTCGGTATCTTTAAAAACGAAGTTCCCGAATCCGAGTCGTTTATAGATGTAGTTGTGAATGTCGAGCGACAGACTTTCGGAGTTCTTATTGATGAAATCGGCTCCAACTTCACGTGCCCGCTGCGCATTGTTTACATCGTGGCTTTGAAGCAAAATGGGAATGGGGAACCGAAGGGTCGAACTGACGTAACGAAGCAAATCAACCCCTGCATTTTCATCATCCACGCCTGCCCTTTGAAATTTTACATCTGATATGACGCTGAGCAGGAAATCCTTGTACTTGTTGATCATGAATACAGCCTCCTCGTAATTGCTCACCAGGATGACCTTTGGCCTGGCCCGCATCTTGAGGATCTTATGCAGTTCGTCGGCTGATTTGTCCTCCACCAGGTTCTGGGTTTGGGTCATGATATTGGTATAGAGCATGGGCAAATAGCGCGAGTAATACTGAATCGAATCTTCCACCAAAAGAATGACCCTTACGTTTCCGTTTTTGGTATCTTCCTCTACATTCTTCTTGTCCTCGATGTATTTGATCATGGCAAGAAATACATTTGAATTGCCATTCCAGACAAATACACGGTCGATGGATTCAATCTTCTCGGTGCTGGTCTGGAAATAGCGCAGGTCACCATTGTTGTTGACCAGTAGCAAAATGGGAAGAGAAGGTTTTAACTTGAAAATGGCATTGGCTGCCAGCACCGGGATGTTCTTGTCGACTCCCACCATGATGATTACCAGATCAAAATCCCTGGTTTTTACCATTCTCAGTGCATCTTCTTCCGTATTGGCGCTTGTGAATCGGGGATAGGTATACAAATTGAGCTGGAGGAATTCGCCGAATATTTTATCGGTAAACTGTCCTTCGCGAACGATCGAATAGCTATCGTAGAGGGTTGCCAGCAAAAGCACTTCCTTGACCTTGGTGGGCATCAGTTCCTGGAAAATATCGCGGTCACTTTTATTGCGTTTATAGATCGATGAGAGCGAAATTGAATCAATGTTTTCCATACTTTGACTGGTTGTATAAAGTTTTAGCGATGTTCAATCAATATTCCGAAAAGTATAAAAAATTTGGATGAAATAGTCCTCCAGCCAGATGTAATTCACACTTTGGGATTAAATTTTTCGTTTTTGGAACTGATCAATGATCAGGCTACCCACCGGATTGATATTCGGGTATCAGAACCTGATTGAAATAGAAAGGCCATCCCCGATTTCTCTGAGATGGCCTTCTACATTGAATGTGACAATATATATATAACCTAAACCTTCGTATTATTTATACTATCTAAAACCTTGGAACCATTATCGGGCCTTGCGGTTTATTTGTACAATTGTTTGTATAGTTCTTTTAAATCAGGAGACAGGATGATTTCAGTCCTGCGGTTTCCTGCACGGCCTTCAGTTGTTTCATTGGAAAGAATGGGGTGAAATTCGCCCTTGCCCGATGCGGTGATGCGATTGGCATCAAAGCCAAAATCGGTGGTCATAATGCGCAAAATGGAGGAAGCCCTTGAGGTGCTAAGATCCCAGTTGTCTTTGAATAATTTTGTCTTAATTGGAACATTGTCTGTATGGCCTTCAATGATTACCGTGATGTCGGGTGCACTTCCAAGTACCTGTACAAGCGATTTGAGCGCTTCCTTTCCCTTGGGGTCTACAACATCGCTGCCCGATTTGAACAACAGTTTTTCCTGCAGTGAAACATACACGTTCCCGTCCTTAATATAGACTGAAAGTTCATCCGCTTTGTAATTTATCAAGGCTGCGGAGATGGTATTTTTAAGCTTGAGCATAACATCCTGTTGTGATTGGATGATATCCTGGAGATTTTTTAAGCGTTTGGCCTGGTCGGCAATGGTCAATTTTGATTGACTTGAAAGTGATTTTAAATCAGATGAAACTGATGCATTTTCATCCGACAAAGATGCATTTTTATTCAGTAGATTTGACCTTTCTGTCGTAAGGTCCTTTACATTGGTATTACAATCAGTGAGTTGGCTGTGGGTAAAAGTACTGTCTCTTTCTAGTTTATCGACCCTGGCTTGCGAGGCCTTGAATTTTTTACCTGACACGCATGAAGTAACTGTGAGGACAAGGATTAAAGCCATGAATGCAAGGAAGCTGGATGTTTTTTTCATTTTGTTTGTTTTAGTGTATAATATTGTTGTGCCAATCAGAGTTATACTGGTATCTAATTGACAGGACAAAGTTGTTTATCTTCCAGTATTAGATATTACACATTTGTTTAAATGATTTACATAAATCACAGATTCAAGCGGCTTTCACAGGGTTCGAAAATACATCCGGCATACATTTAGAGTCAGCTTTCCAAATTTTTTAATACCTTTACTAGATGAGAAAAATATTAATCTACGTATTATTTCTGCTGCTACCTATCATCAACAGTGCCCGGGTTTCAGAATTTGATACAGAAAAATTAATCAGTACAGATACCTATGTTCTTGTAAATCTGGCCGATACTGGATTGTCAAGAGAAGTATTTAATCTTGCAATCAAAGGTTTAAAGAAGCTTGAAATCAATCATAAATTGCAGAATCCCAACATTGTCACCATTGCCGATTATTCACAATCGAGCAATAAGAAGCGTTTATATGTTATAGATTTGAAAAATAGGAAGCTACTTTTTAACACCTATGTAGCCCACGGGAGAAATACTGGTGGTGAGTATGCCAAATCATTTTCGAACGTGGAGGGTTCACTGAAAAGCAGCCTTGGTTTTTATGTTACTGAACATCCCATCGTTGGCTCTCATACCGGATTTGCGCTCATGATCGATGGTGTTGAAAAAGGATTCAATGACAATGCCTGCAAGCGTGCCATCATTATTCACGCGGCTGATTACGCCACTGAAGGTTTCATTAAAAAATACGGCAGACTGGGCAGAAGTCTGGGTTGTCCAGCCCTTCCACCTGAGCTGAACAAGCCAATTATTGAAACCATTAAAGATGGGACTTGTTTGTTTATTTACAATCCCAGCGACTCCTACATCGGTAAATCGGCCTTACTTAATTAAGCCATAGACATCGGGTAAAAAAGTAACTTTATTGCCCACAACCTTTACCGGTGCATAGGTAATAAAAACCGGTATCTTGTTGGGCAACTTTAGGATGGTTGATTCGGTATCTTTCTTTCCAGTTTTTAATTCTTCGATATCAATTTTGCCCCTGAGCATAGCATCGGCCAGTTCAAAAGGTTTTTCCAACCGAACGCAGCCATGGCTCAGAAACCTGAAATCTTTTGCGAATGCACCCGGATTGCTTGTGGCATGCAAAAATATACTGAATGGATTTTGCAGGTTGAATTTCAATACACCCAGTGAATTATCTGAACCGGTAGACTGGCGGAAGAAATAGGGGAAGTTTTTTTCCGTGTAATCTTTCCACTTCAATTCCGAATCGTCCAATACATTGCCTTTTGCATCCACTACATCAAAATTATGTTGCTCGAGGTAATTGTCATCCTTTTGTACTTTTGGTAAAAGTTCCTTCACGGCAATATCAAAGGGCACATTCCAATGGGGGAAGGTGACAATACTGGTGATGTAGGATGAGATTGTAGAAGTCTGATTGGTTTTTTTACCCGGCACAGTGCGCATTCTCAGTGGTGGCAGATTGTTTTGATAATAGACTGCCTCCGCCTCTGGAATATTTACAACAATGTATTCCGAATGATGGTTGATCGAGAGATATTTTCGGTAGTTCATGGCAAGTAGTATTGATTTATATTTCAATGAGTTCTTGTCATGAATGGAATCGCGCAGGAATTTTTTCAACACCATGAAATCAGGATCCTTACAGTCGAGCGATGAAATGATCTTAGAAACCGATCCCTTGTTCTTTGAAAATATCAATTGAAAGATATAAACAGAATCCCTGGGAACGTTTACTTCATCATATTCAAAGTGGGAGTTCCCCTGTTGCAAGTATCTGAGATAATCCAACACCAGGCTTGTTATCTGCTTATCTGTTTTTTCCTTTAAAAAATTGTCCATCTTACTTTTGCCGGACAATACTGCCTTAATCTTTTCTGTTAGCGGTTTATCCGAAACAAAGCCTGAATATTCATCTGACTGAATGGCTTTCATCCATTCGTTGGCCCTTTTTATGTCCTTGCGTGAGGACAACCAGAACAGGGGTTCATGCAGGGTGGTATAGAATTTCTGAACCCTTAAAGAATCTTCATTCAAGATCGGTTTTGTTGCAAATCCGAAGGCTACGAAACAACTCACGATGAAAAGAGTCAGAATTATCTTTAAGAATAAACTATTTTTATTAGTAGGGTAGGACATATGAAATTTTAGTTTGAATTGTTTATATTTTCTTTGTATAAATTTTTAGCTCAATTGGCTATTTTGATAGGGATCGTAAAATAAAAAGTGGAGCCAGTTCCTTGTGTTGATTCCATCCAGATAGATCCTCCCAATAATTCGACCAGGCTTTTACAAATAGGTAAGCCCAATCCGTTGCCACTATATTTACGGGTAAAGGCCGATTCAACCTGGCGAAAGCGTTCAAATACCTGTTGGTGGAATTCTTCAGCAATCCCAATTCCGGAGTCTTTCACATGGAATTGAACGAAGTCACCTGATTTTATATACCCAAGCTCGATAAATCCTTTTTGGGTGAATTTTATTGCATTGCCTATTAAGTTGATCAATACCTCTCGGAGTTTGGATACATCGCTTTCAATCCATAGTTCATCGGGGTTTGACAAATCAAGCTTTAGCTCGATTCCTTTCTCCTTTGCTTTAAAGGAGTATTCTTTCTGAATATTTGAAATTAATTGGTTCACCGAAAGCAGCTGTTTGTTGATTTGAATTTGGCCAGCTTCAATTTTTGAAATTTCCAGGATATCGTTGATAATCGTAAGCAAGTTATTTCCATTTTCTCTGATAATACGGGCAAATGTTCCATATTGTTCCTTTTCGAAAAACGGATCAAGCAACAGGTCTGAAAAGCCAATAATACTATTCAAAGGAGTTCGGATTTCATGGCTCATATTGGCCAGAAATGCGGATTTCAATCGATCTGATTCTTCTGCTTTTTCTTTGGCAGCGATTAACTCCCTTTCTGCACACTTGCGTTCGGTGATGTCGCGTTCGGTGGTAGCAATGGCTACTGGATTCCCTTTTTCATCCCTGAGCAGGGTGGTAGTCAGCCATACATCTAATATTCGACCATCTTTGGTGACACGCCTAAGCTCAAAGGATTTGACGATTTCACCGTGCATGATTTTCGAAATCAGGGTAAGGGCCGCCTGTCGATCGGGTTCCGCAACAATATCCCTTACATTTTTGCCCAATGCTTCGGCTTCGGAATAACCATAGGTTTCTTTGGCCCCCCGGTTCCAGGCCAGGATTTTTCCCTTGGGATCATGCAAAATGACTGCATCATTCGAATCGCTCACAACTGTTGCCATGCGCCTCAATTCTTCGACCCTTTCATTCAATGAGGTTTTAGTCTGTTTATTGGATTGAATACCAGAAAACGGAATGGCTTTTAATGAATTTGATTCCTTTTTTAACATTTTGAATTTCCTCCTATTGGCAATTTTCAATCTAAGATCCTTGATCGCCTGAAAATTTTATCTTCTGGTGCAAATGTGGGTACATTCGTAGGGTAACCTATTACAAAACTTTGGGAATAAATTACATAAATCACGGATTTACATCATTTCAAAAATGATTTTGGTAGCGGACAAATCTTGAAGTATTTAACAACTATCGTATAACAGCTAATAGGACGCTTTGCTTTAGGTAAAATAGGTATGGCGCATTATATGGATAGATGAATAAAATTCTTAGAAAAAAAAAGATGTTGGTTGTAGGTTGTACCCCTGTAAAAAGCTCATTGTGACCATTTAATACTAAAAAAGGGTACAACACCAGACCTGGCCCTGAGTGCTCGGGGTAAAAACATGTAAGAATCCTTGGTTGTAGCCAAAAATGATTCATGTGACTGCTGCTTAAAATATTACAAGGGTACAACCTACAACCGGTATAGGTGTGTGGTTGTTTTATTTTTAAATGTGCATAGTTTTAAAAAAACCAGTACTGTGATGTATCACGATCAACAGGTCCCAGCGTCACGTTAGCTATTACACGCCACTAACATCTGCATTCGGGCCAGGTGAAACCCATCCATTGCTCTTGGGCCATTATGTATTTCATCCCCATAATCTTCAAGTATCCTTTAGGGGGAATGCATTCGATTTCGATCAAGAAGAATAGACTTTAATGGCTTTCAGTTAGACGAATAGTCAGAATAGCATAAAAAATACACCTGTTTGGTAATCTAATAGTAAATGATTACCTTTGGTTTAACCAAAGGTTCAGGGAAGTATTTATATAAAAATAGAAACTACATTGCACCAATACGGTATACACATTTTCTCTCCAAACTTACTTTTCGGATTAGAAATATAAACTAACGGCTTTCAGCAAGATAGGGGATGGTGAAATAAAAGGTTGATCCTTTGCCATGTTCTGACTCCAACCAAAGGGTTCCTCCCAACAATTCAACCAGGTTTTTGCAAATAGCCAGCCCTAGACCCGTACCCCCGTATTTGCGTGTGTCCTGTGATTCGACTTGTCGGAAACGCTCAAATATGTGGGTTTTAAATTCAGCCGGTATGCCTATCCCGGTATCTTTGATCTGAAATTCCAGAAAGTCTCCCTTGACTCTCATGCCCATCTCAACGTATCCCCTGTCAGTAAACTTGATCGAATTGGCCACTAAATTTACTAAAATCTGTCTTAGTTTAATTTGGTCGCTATTAATAATAAATTCTTCAGTGGGGTTCGATGGATCAAGTTTTAGTTCTATTTTCCTTTCAAAGGCCTTGAACGAATATTCCTTCTGGATGTCGGACATTAAATGATTGACCGAAAACAACCTATTTTTCACTTCAACCTGGCCTGCTTCAATTTTTGAAAGATCCATGATATCACTGATAATCGCAAGCAGGTTATTCCCACTTTTATTGATTAACTGTGCAAACTGGAATTCACCATCCTGTACAAAATCAGGATTTGATAACAATTCAGAAAAACCGATAATGCTATTGAGTGGAGTCCGTATTTCGTGGCTCATGTTGGCCAGGAAGGCAGATTTGAGGCGATCTGATTCTTCTGCTTTTTCCTTGGCTGCCATTAATTCTATCTCGGCCTTCTTTCGATCGGTGATATCGTAAGCAATTCCATCAACTTTCATAAGTTTTCCATCCTGATCAAGTGTTGGCTGCATTCTTGAAGCGATCCATCGCAATTGCCCATCTGGACGAATGATTCTGAATTCATGCATCAGGTTCATTCCAGACGCCAGGATTGGAAAGCCGGCATCGACAATAGGTTTATCTTCCGCAATGACTAATTCGTACCACAACATTGGGTTCTGATAGAATTCTGAGGGAGGATATCCAAAGATGGCTTCATGGGCCTTTGAAACTTGAAGCATCCTGTTATGAACCGGATCGACGGAAAAGATAGCCTCATCCAGGTTGTCATGGAGATTTTTTAATTCATCGTGTGCAATTTGAAGGGCTTCCTTTTCACGTTTACGTTGGGTGACATCATGACAAATCAGAAGAAATCCCTGTGTTTGACCTTCTGATCCTTGCAATCGAGCCCCGTGAATTTCTGTCCACATTGTAGTGCCATCATTTTTTATAATTTTGTACTCATGGTGCTTCGACTCGGGTATTCCCGAAAGAATGTCATTGAACATGTTGATGGCCGATTCATGCATTTCTGGGTCGATCCACTGGAGAATTGGGCTGCCTAATGGATTTGCAGATTGAAGCGAAAATATCTCATGGGCCTTTTGTGATAGAAATTGAATGAGCCCAGATGAATTTAAAATAATAATTGCATCAGGCGATGTCTCTACGATGGTCCGGTAATAAAGCTCTGAGTCATGGAGCCGATCTTCCATGCGCTTTCGCTCGGTGATATCCTGAATGGAACCAAATAAAATTCGCTTTTCCTGGTCGAAAGTGGCGATGGAATGAATATCTTTAACCTGGCCCGTATCATGCGTTTTGATCTTGAATTCAACATTATAAGGAATGTTTTCTTCAATCAATTTTTTCAAGGCAAGATCAAGTATGGGACGGTATTCCTGAAGGGTTACTGTTTTTATGTCTGCATATTCCAGGGTGTTTTTATCAAGACCATACAATTTGATGGCTCCCTCTGAAGCGTATACTTTTTGAGTATCAAGATGGAATTCCCAGTTCCCAGTCTTTGAGGCCAGCTCTGCCCGCTTTAACCTAGATTCGCTCAATCGAATCGCCTCCTTGTTCTGCCTGATAATGGAGATGTCAACTGCTGTGACCAGGCATTTGTGTTCGCTAACGGAAAGGAATCCCTCGAGATGAACATCGATGAAGGTCTCTTTATTCTTTATCAGCTTTACTTCGCATATCTGCCTGGAATCGGATTTAATAGCCCTGTTGATAAAGTCTATGAATATCTCTAGTGTCCCGGTCGAAACAAATTGTTTGAAATTACAGTTGACTAATTCCGAACGCACTTTCCCAAGCAGGAGGGCGCCATTGAGATTCATCTCACAGATGGTCCCATCGCTCTCAATGGTAAAATATCCGGCCGGAGAGTAATCATACAGTGCCGTAGCAGTGGTTGCTTTATCCAATGCCAGTTGCAGTTCTTCATTCTGCATTTGCAGCTCGATCCTGGATACTTCCAGTTCATGGTTAATTTCCTGACCACTATATAAATTAGCATAAGACAGCGTGTGGAGGCCCCTACCTGCAGCCTTTTCAGATTGGTCCTTTTTTAATTGCTCTTCCGCTTTTTGTCGATTAGAATCAGTTCCGGGTACCGCTTTCTTTTCCATATCATTGACTCACATATGGGTTGCAAGATAGTTATTTTGAACTCTCTTTTATCTTCCTGCTATTTAATTACCAATTATCTTCCTTCAATTATTTGAAGTCAGGCAAATAGAGGATTTTACTGATGAAGATCATCTGCATAAATATTTTGCGGCTCACCCTATTCGCCTAAAGGGGGTTTAAGCCTTTGTTGCACCAATAGGAAGCGATGAGAGTTGGCTGAACGTTTCAAAGAAGCCTCTCTGACTTCGATCTTGAATTCAATGATTGATAGGGATGGTAAAGTAAAAAGTTGAACCAATTCCCTGTTCGGTATCCAACCACACTTTTCCGCCCAGTAGTTCAATGAGTGCTTTTGAAATGGCAAGTCCTAAACCATTGCCCCCATGTTTGCGGGTGAAAGCAGATTCAACCTGTCGGAACCGTTCAAATATATGGGTTTGAAATTCAGGCGGAATTCCAATTCCTGTATCTTTAACATGGAATTGAATGAAATCTTCAATTACCTTTATCCCTATTTCAACGAATCCCTTGTCTGTAAATTTCAAGGCATTGCCTACAAAGTTGAACAGTATCTGTCTAAGTTTATTTTCATCACTTTCAATGGCAATTTCATCTGTGCCCAAAAGATCAAGCTTCAATTCAATATCTTTTTCAATGGCCTTGAAGGCATACTCTTTCTGGATGGCAATTACCAGTTGATTCACTGAAAGTGGCCGTTTATCTATCTGTACCTCACCTGCCTCAATTTTCGAAAGATCCATAATGTCCGTAATAATCGAAAGCAGTTTAGTCCCACTGTTGTTGATGATCTGGTTAAATCGATTATGCTGGGAGAAATCAAAATCAGGATCAGACATCAATTCAGAAAACCCGATAATGCTATTCAGTGGCGTGCGTATTTCGTGGCTCATATTGGCCAGAAAGGCTGATTTCAGACGGTCACTTTCCTCGGCCTTTTCTTTTGCTACAATCAGATCAGTCATGATTCGTTTCTTTTCCGAAATGTCATTCTGTATCAAGATGTAATTGCTAATGGTTCCGTCAGGTTTTTTTACTGCCGAGATGCTTACCTCTTCCCAAAAATAGGTTTTGTCTTTCCTTCTGTTTAAAACTTCACCTTCCCAGGTTTTTCCCTCTTTCAAGGTTTCCCAAAGCTCAATATACTCATTTTCAGGCAAACGCCCCGGATTAAATATGCGCGGATTCTTTCCTTTTACCTCCTGCAAATTATAAAGACTCATTGCAGTAAACTTGTTGTTGACAAATTCTATTTTACCATCCGCATCCGTAATTATAATGGATGATGGTCCTTGCTCAATGGCTTTCCCGAGGGTCTGAATCTCTTTTTCGGCCTTTAAACGTTCGGTAATATCGCGGATATTGCATTGAATCACTTTTATCTGGTCAACAAGGTAGACATTGCTTACAAACTCCACATTGATTGGTTTGCCTTTTTTTGTTTCCAGGGGCATATTGTCAAATCGGATATATCCTCTGTCCTGCAATTCAATAAATGCTTCTTTCGATTCTGTAATGTTTTTAAAAACACCAATTTCCCACAATTCTTTTCCCAACAGTTCACTGTGAGAATAACCGAGCATTTGAATCAGATAGAGATTTACATCCACAATTTGTCCACTTTCGGCATTGAGAATCAGGATACCATCTTGTGCAGATTCAAAAAGCCGGCGGTAACGGGCTTCCGAATTGCTCAACATTTCCTGTTCACTCCGTCGCTTGGTAATATCGGTATGCTGAATAATCACATGAGCCAACTGCCCCTGTTCATCAAAGATCGGATGGGCCCAATTGTGAAACCATCGCTTCATGTTTTTATCGGCCACTTTAATGTGCTGAGATTCTGCTGCAACGCCAATATCAAAAAAAACATCCCAGGTAGCGGTCTTGCCTTCTAAAAATACTTTGTTCAGAATTGGTATGATTCCTTCCTTGCGGATGGATTCATCCTTGAAGATATTGTATTTTTTTCCTTCAATGTCTTCAGGCTTTACCCCGAATAAATCACTCACCTTGGAATTGATTTTTTCGCACCATCCCTCTTTATCCAGAATTTGGGTACTTACAGAGGATTGGGAAAACATCTGCTCAAAAAATCGTTTTTGCTCAATTGCCTGATCTTCAATGATCTTTCGATCACTGATGTCACGGTAAGTTGTTAAAATCCCTTGGATATTGGGATCATTTACCCGATTCACCCCCGTGGTTTCAACCCATTTCCAGCTACCATCCTTACACTTTACCCTGAATACTTTGATGACCGTTGTATGTTCGGCTTTCATCAATTTTAAAACCGCTTCCAATAAATTCTCCTTGTCTTCTGGATGTACCAGATCCCAGGCTCTATTGGCTCCTGTGATTTCTTCGGGTTTCCATCCAAAATAGTTCTCAATATTTGGGCTCATATATTGAATGGTGCCATCAGGCTCCATGATACTGATAACGTCACCTATATTTGCCAACAGGGTCTTGAACCTGGCTTCCCGATGACGTAATTCTTCATTTTGCAATTCCAACTCCATCAGGCGTACCTGTAGCTCATTGGTGCACTTTAAAATATCACCCTCACTTTGGCTTTGATCTGAGCTGGTTTTTATAGGTGTTGTATTTATGGTCTGTTTAGCTTTTAATTGTTCTTCGGCTTTGTGTCGAAACGACAAGGCTTCGGATAAAATAGTTTTATCTCTTTTCATAATTCCTTTTCATTCCTAATAAATACTCATTAGGATATTGATGAGTTCGCGCAATGCAAGTATACCATTTTCATTTCAGACGGCATTGCTATTAACGGTTTTAAAATAGGTTTATCGTGCATGTTGTAAAATATTTTTGTACAGAAATAATATTTATCCATCAAAACACTTGAAAATAGTTTATTTTTGTTCAAAAAATTAAGCGTTATGATACAACGAATTCAGACCGTATACCTACTGATTTCCGCCCTTCTGGTTGGTTGCTTATTCCTTTTGCCTTTCGCAGAAATCGCAAAGGAGGGGGCTGTTTACCTATTTAACTTCAAGGGAATTCTGCTCGATGGAACCTTAAAGGAAAATGGGGCTTCCATCTCGATTCTGATCGGAATCATCATGGCCTTGCATGGCGTGGCAATCTTAAGCTTCAAAAACCGAATCCGGCAAATTCGTCTCACGGTGTTTTCTATCCTCCTGATGCTTGGCTTGTTTGGAATGTTTTTCTTTTTCACCTACTACTCCTTCAGCGAAGCTCAAATTAGTTTTAAAGCCACTATTCTATTTCCCGTGGTGGCCATCATCCTTGATTATTTAGCCATCCGGGCCATTGGTAAGGATGAAGCCCTTATCCGTTCCATCGATCGCATTCGGTAGCTGAGGGCATATAGTTCCAGAACACAACATTCATTGGAATTAAATGCTTACAGTAAGCTCTTCCTCTGCGATGATTCCCTGATGATCAGTTCTGTGGGTAAAACGAT
>DASXUZ010000036.1:0-17060 GCA_036504555.1 Prolixibacteraceae bacterium
GTTCTTCACCTTGCGCGACCAGTTCAAGCAAACACTTGTGATTGTGACCCATGATGAAAGCTTTGCCTCACAGAGCGATGCTATCATCCGAATGAGGGATGGACTGATCGAATCCTGAAAGTTGTCAGGGAGGGTACAGATTTTCCGTTTAATCCAGGAAATGATGAAACATACATTTATAACATTCAGAAAACTTAATCTTTTCAGATGGTTGATTCACGTGAAGATATCCACTCGTTTTTAGATCAGAAATACCTCTCGTTCAACCAGCCTGTTTTTATTGTAACCGACCCTATCCAGGTTCCTGCTCTTTTTACTACCAAAGAAAATATTGAAATTGCAGGGTTTCTTGCTGCTACCCTGGCCTGGGGGCAACGGCCAACCATTATCCGCAATGCCTTGGGCATCGTTCGACGAATGGACAATAACCCCCTTGAATTTCTTCTCAATACCAAGGAAGAGGAATGGATCAGGTTCACAGATTTCAAACACCGTACATTCAATGGCATCGACTGCCAGTATTTCATGAAATCACTTCGAAATATTTACCTGAATCATGGAGGATTGGAGTGCATTTTTACGGATGGATTCCAGAAAGACCATACTATTTTCAGTGCCCTGGTCCATTTTAGGAAAGTCTTTTTTGAGCTTGATCATGAGCGACGTACCGAGAAACATGTGTCGGATGTTGTCAAAGGTGCTGCTGCAAAACGGTTGAACATGTTCCTTCGATGGATGATAAGATCGGACCAATTGGGCGTCGATTTTGGATTGTGGAAGCAGATTCCATCTTCAGCCCTTATGCTTCCGCTGGATGTTCATACAGGGAATGTGGCACGCAAGCTAGGTTTGCTTACCCGCATGCAAAACGACTGGAGAGCCGTCGAGGAAATTACTCAAAGGCTACGTGAATTTGATCCAGAAGATCCCATCAAATACGATTTCGCCTTATTCGGTCTGGGGGTCTTTGAAAAGTTCTGAGCCTATGAATTTCAAGAATTAAGACGAATTACACAAAATGGTATGGATGGGCCTGACAGTCATTCCTTCTTCTCTTTACCTCTCCTCCAATTCTTGTCATCTATATGCTTTCTGATACCTTTCTGATACTCATCTGTAACCTTTCCGTATAGTGAGGTTACAGAAAGGTTACAGATGAGTTACACATGGGTTACAGATGATAATTACAGAAGGTAAGGAACAAGGAAAGAGAATGTCTGCCTGCCGACCCCACGCACCATGCCCCATGCCTTTATTTTTCGGCCGACTTATTAGCTGTTACACACCAGTAATGTCGTGTAATTTTGTGATGTCTGTTTTGTCAGAAATATCAGGAGTGTTATACTCAATTGAACCAATAGGATAATTTTAGTACCAGGGCCCGATTACGGGGATTCCAGGTGCCGGTATAGTAATTGTCGGTATATACAATGAAGAGATCGGAAACGGGCTTGTAACGCCATTGAAACCGCATATTTATATTCATATTGTCAATCTGCTCATTGTACTGGACGTAGGTTGAAAAGAAAACCTTATCGCTCAAGGTCAGGTCAAGCTTAGGGCCCAGGAGCCAAAAGTCAGCAGGTTCGAATGGCTCAGGAAGGAGAATGTCGGTATATGAAAAAAGGAACGACAGGTTCATGTATGGCTGGTATCGATAAGTCATCTGCCCCTTAAACTGGTTGATTCGGCCACTGTAAAACCCTCCTGTTGTTGCTGTTGCCGAATAGTTAAACAAAGAGCGGGTATCGGAGAAGTAATCGATAAATCCTGCATTGGTATTATATTCCGTCCCTTTTTCTAACACCGTATTGCTGATGTGTGTCGGATCAAAATCATCGCTCAGACGGGTGTAATTATTTTTAACGCCAGCATCGAAAATTGAACGGTTTTTGAATTCGAATTTATACAGGAGTGTAAGTTCATGGTCTAGCTGGAGCTTGTAGCTTGGATCAAAATAATAGTTTTCCGCAACGGTGAACCCATGACTGGTGACTATTTTATTTGGAATCCACAAAAACCCAAACTCTGAACTTATGCGTTGATATCCCTTTCGGGGGACATAGCCAGATTCGGCAATATAGTTTTCACCTACATTCGCCTGAACAAATGAAGCGTGGACCTGGCGTGCATTGTAGGCCAGATAGGTTCCCTGGGCAAATTGTTTCTTCGGATTCTCCGGATTAAAAGACCGATGATAAAACATTTTACCGGTCCATCTATTGTTTCTGCTCGCCAGGTTATAGTCAATACCTGCTATGCGGTTGAATTTCTGCAAGCCAGGTTCATTCCTGTATTCTTTGTTCACCAGAATCATACCGATATTTGATCTTGCAAACAACTTGCGTTGAAGTGAAGCTACCAGAAAGTTAGGAGACAATTGATCGGTTGTTTGTTCTGTTTGCATATCCAGCAGACCGATGCGCCAGTTTTTATCAAGGCTTCCGCTTAGGCGCGCTCCTGCCAGTACGGGCGCATCCAACCCAATCCGGCGTGAAAAGAATGGGGTGATCGAAGCGAATCCATATCCCGAAAAAAGATCGCTGTTCTCCAGGAAGAATTGGCGCTTTTCAGGATAAAACAGCTCAAACCGATCCAGGTTGGTCACCTGCTGGTCGACTTCAGCCTGGGAGAAATCAGGATTGTAAGTCAAATCAAGATTCATCGAAGTGGTTATTCCCAGTTTGGTATCGAATCCGAAATCCTTGTGATACTTTGTTTTGCCCCCTGACTCGAAGTCCCTGACGGCACTTCCAAACAGGTAGGGAATAACTGAAAACATCATTTTTGATTTAGGTAAAGGCTTGTCCCATTGTAATACGCCGGTATAAGCAAGGCTAGCCGTTGGAAATTGGCGGGGCACTGGCGCCCATGCCGATTTTTCATTTGATTTTAAATCCAGACGGCTGAAATTAACATACCATTGGTCAGTGCCTGATTTATACCTGATCGAACGAAAGGGAATCTTCATTTCCGTCACCCAGCGATCGTTGTATTGGGTTGTTTTTGAGTCCCATTTGCAATCCCAGTTCAGATTGATGGAACTGCCCCCCGACATGGTTCCATCCCATTTGGCCCCTGAAGCCGATGCCCCAAATGAGAAGCCATTGGTTTGATCAAGAAAGGTATCAAAGAATACCAGCACATTGTCGTTGTTCCCAAAGATAAAGTCACGCCGGAATGATTCCATGATTCGTTTGCCGGGAATGGTATCAAAAAATGTAATTCCCAGGTAGAAAGCCTTGTCGTCATAGGTCATGACAACCTCCGATTTGGATTTTGCCTTCCCCTTGTCAACCGGTAGCACCAATCGGAAATCATTCGCCTTCTCAGCTTTGTCCCAATCCTGTTCATTGATCAGTCCATCGATCTTAATTGGACCGGTCGCTTTATTGACGTGAAGGACAAAGTTTTCATTGTTCTTGTGGGTTAGGGTATCTATTTTTAAACCCTTGGAGACAGAAAATGTGTTTTCAAATGAATAGGTGAGCATGTTCAGTAGCAGGAACAGACCAAGAAAGAAGAATCTCATCAAGCTGGTTTAGGATTTAGGTTTTATAAGCGAGTCAAAAGTACAAAATCCACTAAAGCAACAAAATGAATGGTCTAAACAATTGTTAATGAATTGTTATTTCCCTCAATCACATTGTCTGAGCTAATATGTCTATTTTGAAATAGATCATTAAAAATGGTTCTTCACAGAAATGCGTTCCCCTGAAATAAATTGAGCGGTAACTTTATACTACAATATTGCCAACAAGTTTGCCAGATCATCCATCGGGGTAAAACCCAGAGAGCAAGTGTAAATCGATCCACCCCGCGCACTGTTCATTTAATGAGCACTTTGCACGTTTTGCACGTTTTGCACGATTTGCATGGTTTGCATGATCTTCACGATATGCATTTTTCCCCTTTGCTCTTTTTACCTTTTTAGAAAAAGAGAACCCATTTAACTTGATCAAATAAAACTATCAGGCGTGCAAATCGTGCAAATCGTGCAAAACGTGCAAACGGTGCAACACGTATTTAAATATTGGAGGTCCTGTGATATGGTATAAGGACTAAAATTTACTACCTGCTTGCAACTTTAACTTCTTCCACTTTGAATTCCTCGGGCTGATAAAGTAGCAACACATCTCCTTCTTTTAAATTTTTGTCCACCGATGCAAAAGCATCGTTTTGGGCAATCAATTCAATGGCCTGTTCTGTAATATTTCCGTCTTTTTTA
Source organism: Prolixibacteraceae bacterium (assembly GCA_036504555.1). Taxonomy (GTDB): domain Bacteria; phylum Bacteroidota; class Bacteroidia; order Bacteroidales; family Prolixibacteraceae; genus Aquipluma. The sequence goes on from DASXUZ010000036.1 coordinate 4,229, forward strand.
AGATAAACAATCTTCTTCCCGTTTTTGGTAAAAATAGCCTGCAGGGGAATCAGCAGTTTGTCTTTTAAACTATTTACGATGATGTCGTTGTTGGAACTCATCCCAGGTTTTAACTCCTTATCAGATTTTTCAAACCGGATGATAATCTTGAAGGCTTTCATGTCAAAATCCTTGTGGTCTTCGCCGATGGTGGCGATTTTGATCACGTTTCCCAGGAAGACCTTGTCGGGAAGTGCATCGATCTTTATCCTGACACTATCGTTCATGTGAATTTTTGCAATGTCGATTTCCTTGATATATGTTTCTGTAATAACTACCGACATATCGGGCAAGGTGGCAATCAAGGGGCGCCAGATGCTGAGCTCTGAATCCTTCCCATAAGATTTGCCTGAGTAGTCTTTGGCAAACATTACAATTCCGTCTTCAGGAGTCCTGATGGTGGTTGCTGCAATGGCCTTCTGGTAACTGTCAATCTGTTTTTGGAGTCTGTCTACCCAGGTCTGGGTGCGACCCACCTGAATCTTCAGCCTGTTTTTCGCCAACAGATAATCTCTCTTTATTTTTTGCACCTGTAGTTCGGCCTTTTGGTAGCTCATCTGGGTTTTACGCTGATAGGCTGCTGATTCATATTTGGATTGTTCAAGGTCGATCTTTTGATATTCCAGGTCGAGCAGCGCATTGATGATGTCCTGGCGCCTGTTGGAAAGGACTACTGTCGAGTCAAGGATCACATTTCGCAGGTCTGCATCATTCTTTTCCTTGTCCTGAATCTGGGTGCGCATCATGTTCAGGAGTTGACTTTCATCCATCTTGGCAATGTAATCGCCTTTTTTAACTGCTTTTCCTTCCAAAATCACGTCCGCAATTTTAAGCTGGTAAACCCGCAGTTCCTCGTCGCAAATTTCTTCGGGGATATTGATTTCCGTATATTTTTCTCCTTTGACTTCTCCCTTGCAATTGATAACCGATTCGAGGTTTCCTCTTTTTACTTTATAGCTTTTAACCGAAGCAGGGCTTACGCGGAACCAAAAGAATACAACCACTGCAACAGCGATCAATGAAATGGCTATAATCAGGTATTTTCTATTTTTATGCATCGTAAAGGTTATTTTGCAATAATTTTATCATACTCGGCACTCAAGCTTTCACCTTTTACAAAGTCGTATAATGCAAGCATCCGTAGTCGGTAGTAATAATTCCAGTAAGTCTTGATGGCATTGATGTAGGCCTTTTTTGCTGATTCGCGATCGTTGCGTGCAAGATTGAGTTTGATCACGTCCACCTTGCCGATCAGGAATCGCTGGAAGGTGACTTCATATCCCTTTTGGGCCACAACATCGGCTTTGGTGGCATTGCGAACCTGTTCGGCCTGGAGGTTGAACTCCATCACTGATTGGAATATATTCTGCTCAAAGTCGATCCGCGCTTGTTTGATGCGGGCATTGGCTACCTCACGAGAGGATTCAGCCATCATAATTCTACCTTTTCTGCGCCCCCAATCAAGAATCGGAACACTCAGCCCGATGGTCACCCGCTGCCGTGGACTGGGCGAATCGTAGACCGTGGAAAAATCTGTGGATTTTTGATTCAGACCATAAAGCGCATAAACATTGCTACTCAAACCCGATTCTGAGTGGGCACGGGCCACCTCACGGTCTTGTTCAAGCATTTGCTGCTCCTGATCAAGAATGGTGGGATTATTCTCCAGTGCCTTGTTCAAGGCTTCATCCGCATTGATTTGCAGTTCAGGAATGATGGAAGGTACCAGGCAGTTGATCTTGGTTTGTTTACTCATCATCAGGTACGAATTCAATCCAGACTGCGATCGCTCTACCTCCAGCTTGGCCACACTTAAAGCCTGTATGGCATTTAACTGGTTCAATTCGAGGTTCAACAACTCATCCTGGGTAACAGTTCCTACCTGAAAACGCCCCTTGCCTATTTTATACAGCGTGTCGGCATTCGATAAACTGTTGACTGCAATCTTTAATTGAATCTGTGCCTCGACCAAATCAAAAAACATGGCAGTTGATTTCATAGCCAGTGTTTCCTGCGACTGAATAAACCCTTTTTTTGCTTTCTCGTATTTGAGCGGTTCAATCTTGGACTCCCATCTTAAGGCATTAAACCCGTTGAGCGTTTGAGAATAACCAATACTGGCAGGAGTTGCATTGTATTCTGTTGTCCTTTTTCCACTATAGTTCTGTGTCATCCCCAAATTTGAATTGACAAATAAATTACCACCAGTGAATCCAACCTTCTGATTCAGCTGCATTCCTATATCGGAATTGGCATAAGATACCTGGTAATACTTATAGGTGGAATCCTGAACATTCCACTCACGACTCTGTGATCGGTTTAAATCCAGAGGAGTGATATTCATACTCAGGCTTGGTAATTTATCGGCCTTGTAATACCGAAATTCCCAATAGCTTGAAAGATAAGTGTTTTTATACCTGAAAGCATCCAGTGAGTTCTGATTTCCCAGTTTAATTACTTCATCCAGGCTAAGACTGAAGGACTCCTGTTGGGCGTTGACTTGAAGAACAAATCCTGAAAACAATACAATCAGGAAAAGAAATATTTTATTCATTTTAAATTGGTTTGATGGTGGTTTAGGCTCGTAATGATTCAACCGGGTCTTTTTCGGCAGCCCGCTTGGCAGGCATATAGCCAAACATGATTCCCACAAGGGCTGAAACTCCGAATGCAATGAATATACTGAAAAAGGAGATGATCGTTTTAATATCGAATACCGCGGTTATGACCTTTGAAAGAATCACTCCAAGTACAATCCCGATAATGCCTCCAGAGATACTGATCAGGGTCGATTCTGCAAGGAATTGGGCCACGATGTCTTTCCTCGATGCGCCAATGGCCTGCCGGGTGCCAATCTCGCGAATACGCTCCATCACCGATGCCAGCATGATATTCATGATCCCGATGCCCCCAACGATGAGTGAAATGCCCGCAATGGCACCCAGAACAATGTTGAAGACTTTCTTGGTGCGTTGCTGTTGTTTAAGCAGCAATTCGGGAATGGTTACATCAAAATCATACAATCCTGAATGACGCCGTAGAAGCACCCGCTTTACGATATTGGCAGTGACACCCAGCTGATCTGTTTCCTTGACTTGCAGGATGATCTTGTCCAGCTGGTTGGGATTCTTATCGTCTTTCTGGGTTAATTCGTTCTGGCCCGTAACAATCATCATGCGGCGGCGTGCATTCGACCGCTCTACCTCGTCGGCCCTGATCAGCCCCCTGTTCTTGAACCGCATCAGGATGGTTTGTGCTGGAACAAATATCTTATTGTCCGAACTGCTGATACCCATTTCATCGGAAGCCGAAGCCGTAAAATCGCGCCGTTCGACCACCCCGATGATCTTCAGCCAGATCTGTCCACATTTGATTGACTTTCCTACCGGGTTTTCCTGGTTGAAAAATACCGTCCTAATGTTGTCACCAATGATACAAACCGGTTGCCCGTTCTCTGCCTGCATCTGTTTGAAGATTTCACCCGACTGCAGTTGAATGTTGAAGATGCTGAAATAATTCGAATTCACCCCTTCCAGGACGATGGGCTTGCTTTTGCCGTCAATAATGGCCGAATAATGGTAAGAAATCACAGGACTGACCATACTGATCGTAGGGATGATTTCCTGCAGTGCCTTCAAATCCAGCAGGGTCAATCCCTTGGAGAACTTCTTGGCTCCCGGCTGTTCTTTCTCGCTTTCCTTGTTTCCGTCTGTTGAAATTTCACCTGGGGTCACAATGATGTTATTAACCCCAACCATCTTGATCTGTTCCAGAATTTCCTGCTCAGCCCCATTCCCGATGGCCATCATGCTGATCACAGCAGCAACGCCAAAGATGATACCCAGAGCCGTCAGTATTGACTTCAGTTTGTTGGCAATGATCGCTTCAAAGCCAATGATTATATCATGAAAGTATTTTTTGAATATCATAATTGCTTATTTTTGAGGCACATCATTTGGTCTGGCTGCCTTGAGCTGCAGGATGCCTGAAGGAGCCATCGGTATGGCTGCTGCCTGCTTCTTCACCATTTCGTCTCTTTCTTTGTCTGCCTTGATTTTGGCAGTCTCTTTTTCCTTTTTCATCTCGGTATAAATCTCCGTGCCCGAAAATTTCAATTCACTGGCATTCTCCGGTTCGGTCATCCAAACCACATCGCCTTGCTTGATCCCTTTTTTGATCAATACATGGTTCTCATTTTCATCACCCAGCCAAACGATTTGCTTCACAGGGTTTTTATCCCCGATATAGACAAATTTCAGGCTGTCATTCTCGAATATGGCATCAGTGGCCACCATGAGTGTGTCGGTAAAGGTACCCGCTTCAATGGCATTGCTGGTGGTCATGGCTGGTTTGAGGTCCTTGTCTACCCCTGAAATCTTGATCTTCACTTCAAATACCTTGGCATCGCTGTTGGGCATTGCCTGGCCGATGTTTGCTACCGCAATTACTTCTCCATCCAGTTGTTTATCTGGAAAAGCATCAATGCCCAGTTTGACTCTCTGCCCATTTTTGATCTTCGAGATATCTATCTCATTGATATAGGTTCTCGAAATCAGGTTTGTCATTTCAGGGATCGTTGCGATGGTCGAATTATACATACTCACCTTCGATCCTGTTTTTATGATCTCCCCCCATGGATACTTCAGGTAGGTCAAAATGCCTGCCTTTGGTGCTCTGATTTCCAGTGTGTTGAATAGTTTTTGCAATTCCTGCGACCGTTCCAGCACCTGCCTGTAATTGATATACCTGCGCTGCACCCTGTTTTCTTCCTGCTGCGTCTTCAATACATAAGCCCGCTTTTCCTGTTCCAGTTTGCGTGCAGCCTTGTCATTGTCCATGCTGGCTTTCTTCTGGATGGAGGGTGATTCATAAATGGATTCATCCATGATGATTTTTTTCTCTGCCATATCCAGCTGGGCGTTTGTTATCACGTCGCGTTGGTTGCTAAGGTTCAGGTTGGAGTCAATCTTGCCGTCTTCGTATTCCGAAAGGGTCTTTTCCATCTCGTCCTGTGCCAGCTTGATCTGTTCCTCGACAGCTTTGTGGTCCAGCGTGGCGACGTAATCGCCCGAGTCCACCCATGTGCCCTCTTCAATCATATCGGTGATGGCCAGTTCATAGATGCGCAGGTTCCGGTCTTTCAGCTTCTCGGGAATCTCAATACTTTCCGACTTCTCTGATTCCAGTTGCCCGGATGAAAAGATGATTGAATTGAAGGTTCCCCGTTCAACCTGGGCTGTAATATGTGTGACATTGGATTCGCCTTTGGCAAAAAAGAAATAGAGTAGGATCAGCAACACCAATGGAATTGCTACATAGAGGATCTTTTTGTTATTCATCACAGCGGTTAATTAGTATTAATAGTTGGCTTTATTCTGCTGGGCGAATGAACGAATAAATATCGTCATTCTATCCTTTCTCCTTCATTTACTCCCTGTAAAATAGGAATCATGGACATAGATTTCGCTCAACTTTTATGCCAAATATGTCTTTAAAACCCATGTTGCGTTACATATTTTGTATTTTTATTCATCTTTTTTCATCATTTTGATTAGAATACGCCTTGCTGAATTAAGTATTCTTATAACCTTTTATGATTTATGAAGTAAAAAAGGTTGTAATTTTAACTTCTGAAACCAACAATCAACCCTATGCGCTACCTTATTCTCACATGGATGTGGCTGATCATTTTTCAGGGATATTCCCAGACCCCTGGAACAATACTCCTTTCGGCTGTAGTCGTTGGACCTGATTCAGTTCCTGTACCGGATGTGGCCATCATCAATACCCGAACAGGCCATGCAGTACACACCAATAAAAAGGGGTTCTTTCAAACTGAAATTGCCGGAGACGACTCTGTATTTATTTACCACATTGCATACAAGCGGCAGTTTGCCAATGAAAATGACAATGGAAAGATCATCATGCTCGAGCCCCAGATTTACGAATTAAACCAGTTGGATGTAACAGAGGATGCGGTGCAGAATATGAAGAACCTTCAGCAAACGCTCAAGGACAGCAAACGCTTAGCCCCGGAAAAGAAGTTTGCACATTCGGACTACACTGATAGTTCACGCCAAAGTAGGTTTGTCCGCCAGAACGGTTCGCATGACAAAGGATTTAAAGAATTCTTCGGACCTACAGTCCATCTTCCCGTGGAAAAGATTGTAGCTTCCCTGTCTGGGAGCGATGACAAACGCGAAAGGAAGAAACTCACGTCCCATTACCACCTGGTGAAAAAGAAAGACAATGATAAGGAAAAATAAAAAAAAGCATTTCTAAGCATAAACAAAAGCGATTGGATATTCGTATTGTAAATTTTAAAATAGGACTATTATGAAGCGATTAATCATGCTTTTAGTTTCTATGTCCATGACATTTTATGCCAATTCGCAAAGCAAGATAGAGGTTGAAACGCTTGAAAAGAAGATGTCTCAAGGTCCTCAAACAGCCTTCTCAGTGTTGATTCCTGATGCAAAGGCACAAGACATAGAAAATCGTTGGAAGAAATATGTGAACAACCGTACCTTCAATGATCGGGTTAAAAATCTCTCAACCCAGGTGGGCAACATTTTTAAAAGCAAGGAAAAGAAGACCAGCCGTGATCGTTTGAAAATGGTCAAGACAGGCGATGAATTGCATGTAAGATCCATTGAGCTAGATAAAATATCCCTTTACCCGATGGATATTTATGCAATTACCACCCAGTTGCCTGATGGTTGCCAGCTCAATGCATTTTTTCAGTATACCGATTCCGTTTTTATTGATCCGTCCAATACCGATGAAAAGCGGTTGGAATTAATTGAAGCCTTTGTACATGATTTCGGGGTGGAAGCCTATAAAGAAGTGGTGGACCAAAATATCAAGCTGGCCAACAGGGATGTCACCAGAGAGGAGAGTAATTTGAAAGAGCTCAATGCCAATACCCAGAGAGCTGAAAAATTAATCAGCCGTGACGAAGCACTCATCCAGCAATACAATGCCCGAATTTCTGAACTTAGAAATGACAGTGTAAATATGATTGATAACATTGCCTCGAAAAAGAAGGAAATTTCAGAGATGCAGGAAGATTCGGTTGATTACCAGAAATCCAAAGCTGAATTGAAGTCCCTGGAAAGGGAAAAAACAAAATTCCCAATGGAAATCAGCTCCTTGAAAGGAAAAATCAAATACAAGGAATTGGAAATTGAATCGGCTAAAAACCAAATAGCCAAGAATGAACTTGAAATCAAAAACCAGGAAGCCGTCATCCAGGAAAAGCAACAAACGGCCGAAGAATTAATCAAGGAAAAAGGAGAAATCCAGTAACTTCAAAGGAGCAAGGTGAGAGAGTGAGAGGGTGAGAAAATGAGAAAAGGAGAAAAGGAGAAAAGGAGAAAAGGAGAAAATGAGAAAAGGAGAAAAGGAGAGAAGGAACTGCAAGTTTCAAAGTCCCTTCCTATTTCTTGTTTCTTCTTCGATGAGTATATTTTCTCATTTTCTCGTTTTCTCGTTTTCTCACCTTCTCCTCGTCCCATGCCCTTTTCAGGCGATCAGCACCCTGATATCCTGAATAATGGTTTGTGCCAGTTCATCGGCCTGCTCCATCGATGGCGCTTCTGCATAAATGCGGATAATGGCCTCGGTGTTCGATTTTCGCAAATGCACCCATCGGTCTGAGAAGTCAATTTTCACCCCATCGATGTCGGTGACCTGTTCATGATGGTATTTTTGCTTCATGCTGGACAGGATCTCATCCACATCAATTTCGGCAGTCAGTTCTATCTTGTTCTTGGAGATGAAGTAATCGGGATAAGTCCGGCGTAATTCAGAACATTTCATGCCTGATTTGGCCAGCAGACTCAGAAATAGGGCGATACCAACCAATGAATCGCGTCCGTAATGCGAGGCTGGGTAAATGATGCCCCCGTTGCCTTCACCACCGATCACGGCATGGGTTTCCTTCATCTTTGCCACCACGTTGACCTCGCCAACAGCCGCGGCGCGATAGGTTCCACCACGTCTTTCGGTAATGTCGCGAAGTGCCCTTGACGAGGAGAGGTTCGATACCGTGTTGCCCGGAGTGCGGCTCAGCACATAATCGGCAATCGACACCAGTGAGTATTCTTCATTGAACATTGAACCATCTTCGCTGATAATGGCCAAACGGTCTACATCGGGATCAACCACAAAACCAACATCTACCGATCCGGTGCGAATGATTTGAGCAGTCTCAACCAGGTTTTCAGGCAGCGGCTCTGGCGTATGGGCAAAATGACCGGTGGCTTCACAGTTAATTTCAACCACTTCTTTTACCCCCAAAGCCCTGAGCAGTGCAGGAATCACAATTCCACCCACCGAATTCACCGCGTCAATGGCCACTTTAAATTGGGCGTTGCGGATGGCCTGCACATCAACCAGGTCAAGGGCAAGCACCTGCTCAATATGAATGTCCATGTAATCTTTGGTGGTCACTTGACCCAGCTCATCGACATCGGCAAAAACATAGGATTCATGTTCGGCGATATCGAGCACGATGGCCCCTTCTGCGGCGTTGAGGAATTCACCCTGGTCGTTGAGCAGTTTGAGTGCGTTCCACTGTTTGGGGTTGTGACTGGCCGTCAGAATGATTCCACCTTGCGCCTTTTCTTCTTTCACTGCAATTTCTGTGGTAGGGGTGGTGGCCATGCCAAGGTCAACAACCCGGCAGCCCATCCCGCACAGGGTCGCTACCACGAGCGACTGCACCATTGGCCCCGAAATACGGGCATCGCGACCTACCACAATGGTGATCGACTCTTCGGGATGCTGTATTTTTGCCCATTCGGCATAGGCAGCCGTATATTTGACAACATCCAGCGGACTCAGTCCCTCCCCTGGTCTTCCGCCAATCGTTCCGCGGATTCCTGATATTGATTTGATTAAGGTCATGACTATCTGTTTGATGAGTGATGAATGATTACAAACTCCAGCTTAAAATGGCTGGTCATGCAAATATAAGGAGTTCGAAGCCGATAATGATTGTTTCAATCAAAAAGAATTTAACTGTATGTATAATTTATTTCTGTCATACTCCTCGGCTAACGAAGCTTTCAAAGGTGCATCGCACCGAAAGTTTGGTAGACAGAATCCCTCTGTTTTGTTTCGTTCAACGGAAAGATATTTTCTTAATTTAGTGGCTTCAAAAAAAAACTCTTTTAACACTTAATTATGAATTCGGTAAAATCACTTCGAGAATCAAAGTCAGCACGTTGGTTTGTACTCATCCTGGTTTCGTTTACTATGATGTGTATGTATTACCTGACCGATGCCATGGCTCCCTTGCAAGAACGATTGCAAGCTAATTTATCATGGTCAGCCTCTGATTATGGTCTGTTTACCAGTGGCTATGGCTGGTTTAACGTGTTCCTTTTAATGCTCGTGTTCAGTGGGATGATTCTCGACAAGATGGGCGTCCGTTTTACGGGAGTGCTTTCCATCGGCATCATGTTAACGGGAGGAATCATAAAATATCTGGCCATCTCAGGTCATGTGGAAGGAATGTATGAGTTGACCATTGGCTCATGGCAAGTGATTGAACCTACCACGAAATCAGCACTGGTGGCTGGATTTGGATTTGCCATCTTCGGTGTGGGATGTGAAATGTTTGGTATTGCAGCCAACAAGGCAGTAGTCAGATGGTTTCGCGGCAAGGAAATGGCACTAGCCATCGGTTTAAATACTTCCACCGGTCGTATCGGAACTGCCCTTGCCATGTTTACTCCCATCCCCCTGGTAAAATTAACGGGCAACATCGGCGCTCCCGTGATCCTTTCCCTGTTCCTGCTCGGACTTGGATTGCTTGTATTCATCCTGTTCATCTTCATGGATCTTAAATTGGACAAGGAAGAAGAAGGTCAGGGATTGGCTACCAAGGAAGATTTCAATTTTACCAATGTGATCGACATTGCCAAAAACCGTGCATTCTGGTACATCACCATTCTTTGCGTACTGTTCTACTCAGCCGTTTTTCCTTTCATCAAATACGCCACCAACATGATTGTGCAGAAATTTGGAATCTCTGACCTCAATGCTGGATATATTCCCGCCCTGTTGCCTTTCAGCGCCCTGCTGTTGACACCTGTTTTCGGCAGCTTATTCGACAAAAAGGGCAAGGGTGCCACCATCATGATCATCGGTTCGATCCTTCTGGTCTGCGTTCATTTATTGTTCTCGATTCCTTCCTTAAACAGCTTCCCCATTGCCATTGGATTGGTGATGGTATTGGGAATCGCCTTTTCCATGGTGCCCTCGGCCATGTGGCCTTCAATTGCCAAGATTATTCCTGAAAACAAGCTCGGAACTGCCTATGCATTGACCTTCTGGGTGCAGAACTGGGGCTTGATGGGTGTGCCACTGTTAATCGGGGTGGTGCTCGATAAATACTGTATCATCGGAACCATTAACAAGGTGGTTGACGGCAAAGAACAAGTGATCACCCAATACAACTACATGATCCCCATGTTGATATTTGCCTGTTTTGGAATGCTGGCCATCGTATTTGCCTTTCTGCTGAGGGCAGAAGACCGCAAGATGGGCTATGGACTTGAAAAACCCAACATCGTTGAATTGGCAGAAGTTTAATCGCTTTAAGCTTAGTATTGACAATTTTATCATTGACTATTTACCATTTAACCCTTCTCGGTCAGCATCGCAAATAGTAAATCGTCTAATCGTAAATACTTAGATTTTGATATAGGAAAGCCTGCATTCGTTCATTCGGATGCAGGCTTTTTTTTATTGTTCCATCTGAGAAACAAATTAACGTATTAATTGTACTTTTATGTAATTAATTTTCCCTGCCGAATTTCATTTTTAAAATAACTATATGAGCAACGAAATCACAAAATTAACTCCCGTCGAAGTATGGGAGAACTTTTACCAGTTAACACGTATTCCGCGGCCTTCCTACCATGAAGAGGAAGTCCGCAAGTTCATCGCCGACTTTGGTAAAGGCCTTGGCCTCGAAACCATCCAGGATGAAGCAGGCAATGTCATTGTGCGCAAACCTGCCACCGCCGGGATGGAAAAACGCAAGGGCGTGATCCTTCAGGGACACCTTGACATGGTTCCCCAGAAGAACAGCGACAAGGACCATGATTTTACCAAAGATCCCATTGAAACAGTCATTGATGGTGAATGGGTACGTGCCAACGGCACCACCCTGGGCTCTGACAATGGCATTGGTGTGGCTGCAGCGATGGCTGTGCTGGCCTCCAAAGATCTGGCTCACGGCCCGATCGAAGCCTTGTTTACCGCCACCGAAGAAACGGGTATGGACGGTGCCAATGGCATCAAACCTGGCATCCTGAAGGGCGACATCCTCCTGAATATGGACTCTGAAGATGAAGGTGAATTGTATGTCGGCTGTGCCGGTGGTGAAGATGCAAGCATCCAGTTTAAATTTACCGAAACCCCTGTACCTGCCGAATCGATCGCTTTCCGCCTGAATGTGACTGGCCTGAAAGGAGGCCACTCGGGATTGGATATTGCCCTGGGTCGCGGAAATGCCAACAAGATTTTCTTTCGTTTGCTGAAGGAAACCTATAAAACATGCGGTGTACGCCTGGCTTCCATCAATGGTGGAAACCTGCGCAATGCCATCCCACGCGAGGCATTCGGAGTCATCACCGTGCCGTATGAGAAAGCCGATAAACTGGTGGGCCAGATTGCTGGACTGACCAGCATCATCAAGCGTGAGCTGACTGTCACCGAGCCAACGCTGAAGATCGACCTGTCGAAAACTGAAATGCCAGCATCGCTGATCGACCTGAAGACCCAGATCAACCTGACCCATGCCATTGTAGCCTGTCCAAACGGAGCGATCCGCATGAGCGACAGCATGCCCGGATTGGTGGAGACCTCGACCAACCTGGCCATCGTCATATCTGACAATGCCACCAAGACCATTGATATTTCATGCCTGATGCGCAGTTCGGTTGATTCAGCCCGTGCAGAGCTTGGATCAAGAATGGACTCCGTATTTACCCTGGCTGGTGCTGAAGTAACCCTGAAAGGCGGTTATCCCGGATGGAAACCCAACATGGAATCACCTATCCTGAAAACCATGCAACAGGTTTACAAGTCTAAATTTGGCCGTGTTCCCGAGATCAAAGCCATCCATGCCGGATTGGAATGTGGTATCCTGGGGGGCACTTATCCCAACTGGGACATGATTTCTTTTGGTCCAACGATCCGTTTCCCTCACTCACCCGACGAAAAGGTCAACATTGAATCGGTGGGCAAATTCTGGGATTTCCTGGTCGAAACACTGAAGAATATTCCTGCCAAATAATCGTTCAAGTAAAATAACATCCCATCGAAAAGGATCTCATCTGAAAGGATGGGATCCTTTTTTCATTTGATACAACTGGATTGAGCCTGTAGAGTAGGGGCAATTGATGTGTAGACTTTGTATGTTTCAGTATGTCAAAGAACTTTTTTAATGCTAAAACCGCCCCCTTCATAGGAGAGCGTTTTATTTGCAGTTCGTGTAATTCGTCTTAATTCGTGTAATTCGTATATATACCGCCACCTTTCTTGAAGTTGGGGATGATCGCGTTGATGATTGTAGCCAGTAAATTGACAATCGAATTATCCCTGGTCGAGGGCGTTAACCTTGCTACCACCTCCAAAAAGGTCAGTAGCCCCAGGGTCAATGAACCCCAGTTTTCCAGGAAGAAATTGCCAGGAGTCGCTGAGTCCTCATTGGTTTGTTCAAAGGCAATCTGAACATCCCCTGCCACGCTGGCCTTGGTCGATGGGGCAGAGGCAG
>DASXUZ010000037.1:0-36113 GCA_036504555.1 Prolixibacteraceae bacterium
TTCATTGGAATGGAAAAAGTATAGTAGCACAACCGACCGGTTCTTTCAATTTTCGAATAGATAACAGGCTTAGCAATTCCATGTGCAAAATTTGGTACCTTCAGTTTTGAGTTAATTATACCTGTCTTTTGCGAAATAAATAGAGAACCAGTGCAATAACAATTACGACAATAATAACACCTACTCCCATTCCTGTTTTGAATATAGTCCCAACTAATTCACAGCCCGAAAGGAAAAGCAGGAGGAAGATAAGTGTTGCAGGTAGGATTGCTATATTTTTCATTTAATCATCAGTATTAATTATTCATGACTATTTACCAATGCACAGAGATAACCTTCACTGTTATCTTTTTTTGGTCATCTGCCAAGCCTGACTCGTATATATCGCCTCAACTGAATGGATGATCATACATTATTTTTTCTTGATAGCATCCCTGATCACTTTAGCCGAATCCTGGTGCATCAATAAAGTTGGAAGGGTCTTTGAAGCAAAGGTTTTTACATCAGGGTCAACACCATTTTCAGCATGTTTTTTAAATTTATCTACATCCTTTTCATGGTCATCAACCATTTCTTTCATGTATTCCCGATCGAAATCCAATCCACTTTTCTTTTGGATATCGCTCATTGCTTCCCGATGTTTATCATCCATGGTAGTTGGCACATTGAAACCTTTACTCTTGACGATGCCCATTAATTCCTCGTTTACTTTTGTATGATCTTTAACCATCATTGCCCCAAAGTTTCTTACTCTGGGTGTCATTGCATTCTGTTGGGCATATTTACCCAGTTCCACTTCCATTAAGCCTCCGCTGGCAGCTTCTTTTATAAATTCCAGATCTTTATTCTGATTGTTATCATTCACCAGAACTGCGCTTTTGTTCACGCTGTCGGCTGTCGTTGCATATGTATCTTTTTTCGTTTCCTTGTTTCTGTTAGTAGGGCCACAGGCCAACATGAGAACAGGAATAGCCAACAGGAATAGTTTAATAATAATTGTTTTCATAAAAGTTACATGTTAAATGTTTATAATTTCAGTTGTTTTTTAGTTGGAAAAATTAAGGTGAGCAAATCCTAATCTATTCTATTGCTCACCTTAATTGGTACCGTTATTTTTTAACGGTTATGAGTACTACTTGAACCGAACTCCGAGCCTTCTCGCCCCCGCTGGTTCATTTGCGAATTCTCATCGTCATCGTCATCATCTAAAATGTCCATATCCTCTTCTTCATCAACCCTTGAGACCATTTCATCATCTTCCATTTCATCACTTGCTGAATATTCCCCACTTCGTTGGCTTGCTTGGTAGGGTTGATGGCCAGGATTCTGAGGTTGATCAGATGAAGATTGTTCATGCTTACGGTCGTTTCTATTTTCCTTCATTGTTTTATTTTTAAATGAATGAAAAATTAAAAACTATTTGTTGCTTCCACTTCTTCCCGATGATGATCCTCCTTTTTCATCCTCTTTTTCTGAGGATCTTCTGGATGTTCCGGTGCCTTGTTTTTGGGTTGCACCTTTGGACCCACTACGTGAACCTGATTGACCGCCCTGGCTACTTTTGCCTTGCTGGCCGCTTCCTTTTTCTGCCATTTTGTTTTGTTTTAAGCGTTTATAAAAATTGACTATTTATTTGTTACTTCCACCACGATGCGAGGATGATCCTCCTCTTTCCTCCTCTTTTTCTGAGGATCTTCTGGATGTTCCGGTGCCTTGTTTTTGGGTTCCACCTTTGGACCCACTACGTGAACCTGATTGACTGCCCTGGCTACTTTTGCCCTGCTGGCCGCTTTCTTTTTCTGCCATTTTGTTTTATTTTAAATGTTATAAAAAAAATGATTATTTATTTATTGCCTCCAGTTCTACCTGGTGATGATCCACCTCTTTCATCCTCTTTTCCTGGGGATTTTCGAGTTGATCCAGAACCTTGTTTCTGACTTCCGCCTTTTGAACCACCGCGAGAACTTGATTGGCCACTTCGGCCGCTTTGGCCTTGTTGACCCCTTTCATTTTCTTCCATTTTGCTTTGTTTTTGAAGTAATTGAAATTTATGAATGATAAATACTAACACCGCCTTAAACCCATGGGGATTTTTCAGGCTCATTTGGAACCTCCGGTCTTTCCAGATTTTCCTGATCCTCCAGTTTTGGTAGTTTTACCTCCCTGGCTTTTTTGACTTTTAGCCATTGTGATTAGTTTTAAATATGAATGTTTGAAAGGATTAATTCTCCTTTGTAAACTCGAGCCATTTTGTGAAGCCCGGGTATTTTTATCATCCTTTTTATGGATTCTAAATGGTCAAAACCAGGAAGCAATCATATTCTTCCGTTTAGGGAAGAGTTGAAGATTTACTTTCCTGATCTTGATATGGAGGATTCATTTTTTTACTATCGGTAAATATCCTCCCCATGATGTTGCTGCCAATTTTCTTCCAGGTATTCGGCATCCTGATCGCTGCGGGGACGAACACCCATCACGATGTGACCTTCTTTTATGCCCCTTTCATACTCTTTGGCTCTGTCTTCCGGGATTCCAGCTCCCACCAATGCACCGATAATTCCACCGGTAATTCCACCTGCACCTGCACCTGCAAGTCCTGCGGCAATTGGGCCGGCGATCACTATGCCCAGTCCTGGAATAGCTAAACTGGTTCCAATAGCGGCAATAATTCCTACCGCTGCGCCAACAGCTCCGCCAATTACAGAGCCAGCCCCTGCGCCTTCCATTGATTTTGTGCCAAATTCTGATTCTTTTTTGACATCCTTATCGAAATATTTCTTGCGTGTCTCATCAGACATAATGATATTAATTTCATTGTCTGTATATCCTCTTTCTCTCATACGGTTATATGCTTGTTCAGCGCTTTCCCGATCTCTGAAAGAGCCTGTGAGAAGATTACCTCTCTCGTTTTTGTTATAGTCCATGACTTTAATTTTTTGATTTATAAATAAGGGTTATTAATTATATTAAACTTATCGCAGTTATTCCACTACCTTAGTCGATCGCCTCGATGTTGATAGATTCTGATATGGCCGTCAGGTTGGAATCTGCTTCTTTCTCTTCTTTTAATGATTGTTCAAGCAAATCGGCGGCCTCTTCTTCGCCCAACAGCATTGCGAAGGAGTGTAATGTTCCATAAGTTGCGATTTCATAATGTTCGACCTTTTGTGCAGCTGCGATGATACCAGCATCACGAACGACCCCTTCTTCTGTTGATCTCATTACTTCCTGGGCTTCTCTTATCAAGCCTTCCATTGCAGGGCACCTTTTTTCCTCTGGTTCCATGTCAAGTGATCTAAATACTTCTTCAACTCTTTTGACTTGCCGTTCTGTAATTTTCAAGTGTTCAGAAAGTCCATCCTTTAATTCTTCTGTAGTGACATTCTCGATCAGCAATGGCATTGCTTTTGTCAACTGTTTTTCAGCCCAGTAGATATCCTTTAACTGATCGCGTAATAAATCCCGCAACCCTTGAGCTGCGTCCTGGTTCGATCGCACACCTTTAGTGCCCGATTCTCTTTCGCCTCTTTGGCCTTGATTAAAATTTTTTGTTTCCATCTGTTTTATTTTAAGTTTATAATTAAATATGTGTTTATATTTTACCGAACAAAGTTGCTTATACTGACACAGTTGGTCGTTACATTATTTCGAGTTTATTTTACATGATTACACTTTGTGAAGAATGCGGGCGGGATACAATTCATTTAACCTTCTCAATATTCATTACTTTGGTTGATATTTAACCAATTTTGAAACTTGTTAAGTAATGAAAATTATACCATGTCGCTTTGATAGGAGATGGGTGAGAACTCAGTTTATTTCAGATCCTATAAATACCACATTATTTATTCTCTAAGACTTAAGTACGTTCTTCCCTGAATTTTTTGCGCGGAGGTTCATTGTTTAGTTTGTTCATTTTATCGTAGGCCTTCCTGAGTGATTCGGGGAAATCACCTTCGTAATCAATTTGGTAATAGGAGAACCCGTTGTATGGTATCACGCTCTTGCCTTGCGAGAATTTAACCCTATTGTCAAGGTTTTTCTTCTTGAAGTATGCAAGGAACTGTTCCTCCCTTGCCTTCTTTAATTGCTTGAATTTGGCCTCCACCACACTTGGATCAACTATCTGGGCACATTTCTCCTGGATGGTGAACAGGAGTGTATCTTTGACCCTGCTTTGAAGATATTTTACGAACGATGAATCTTTTATCGACATCTTATCGATCTTCAAAGAATCTTCTTTGCTAACTTTAATCTGATTTTCAGCAAGTGGGGTCAACTTATTCTGAGCGGCATAAAACTTTTTCTTCGCTTCGTAGTAAAGAATATATTCCTTCTCTTTCTCCTCGTAATATTGGGGGGTAACTGTAATAATTGCCTCTGGATTTTTATCCAGAAACTCGACCATACGCCTGATAAAACGCTCTTCAGTCGAACCCAAAGCTGCTTTCCGCATGTCCCAATTCAATGAAAGCGATTTTTCAATTTTCGTTTCTACTGTCTTAACTTCCATCCGATAGGCAGTAGTCACTGGTTTGACGAATATATTCTTGACAATATCCATCACAACATCGTGTATCTTAAATTTTGGATCTTTCAAGTTGCCCTTTATTGGAATCTGGTAGTCAATAACATTGCCACGTTCACGCACAAAGGCCATGACTAGCCGCATGGGAATCCATTTGGTAAGCTTGCTGTGGATTCGCTGTGTAAGTCTTGGATCGATGACCAACAGGTGGTTATGGCTATCAATCTTGCTGTTTCTCACACTCCAGGCACCATTCAATTCAATGGTTCCGCGATCAAGTGGGAAGGACGTTTGCGAAATCAGGTATGGATTAAACATGGTAGCAGGTATATTTTTCAGATTGTACTGAAGATCGAAGTCAGTGGTGTCTTTCGGATTCAGTCCAATGGCTACCTTCATTTCTCCATAGGGTTCTATGTGTGACCTGACATATACATGCACCCGCTTTTTATTCTTGTCAATTGAATCGGCCACAACCGTTAAAGGATTAAAGGCCATTGCAAACTTCTCTCCCAGGGAGTAATCCTCAAAACGAAAGTTCGCATTATACATGGCTAGTTTCTTAATCTTGAAATCGCTGCGGAAAAAGTTCTTTGACAGTTGCTTCATGTAATCTGCCAATTCCAGAATTAGATTAAACTGAGTCTTATCTGCCTGGGCGGCATCTATATTTGACCCTTCTTTGCCGAACATAGCTTGTATATTATCCAGTGAATCGTAGCGCTCGTATTTAAAGTAGGGTTGCTTCATCACCAGCGAATCAAAATAGAACTTCCGGTTCATCGGGCTCACCTCATTCATCACGATGGCCAGGGTATCAAAAGAAGTATAATCTTCTTTGGGTGATTTTCCGAAATGAAAGTCATTGACCGATATTCGGCCTGACATTGTCACGCTGTCAACGCTGTTAAAGTTGCCTTTAGCCCGAACATCTGCATCGAGTAAGGCGCGCATGGTACCATAGTTTGATAAATCTGCCTGGTATTGGTTGAGGATTTCAAGGTCGAACTTTTCAACCACCGAAGCGATCCGGAAATCCATTGTTTTAAGGTTCACCATCAGATCCCCTTTGATGTCCCCGCTGCCACTTCCTGAAATAAACGAGAAGCGGGAATTAATCGAATCGGTATCCCACCGCATCCCGGGGCTTTCAATGTTCAGACTTTTAATCGAGTAATCCACCGGCGTCCCTGATTCCTCATAATTTAAGATCCCGTTCTTTATTTTCACATTCAGTAGATTGAAGTGTACCGGTTCGGACGTCGTATCTGCTCTTTGAATAGTATCTTTTGCACCTGAAAACTTGGCTATCAGATCATTAAAGTTAAAATTCTTCTTATCCTGAAGAATTTTAACTGATGGTTGATCAATCGTTAATTGACTTATCTCGTAAGTCTTGGAAAGTAACTTATGGAGCGTCATATTCAAACTCAGGTCACGGACTGAAAGAAATACACTGTCACTCTTGCTTTCATAAATTCTGAAGTTGGTGAAGTCAATGTAGCCGGTGAATGGATTGACGTAAGCCCTGTCCATCTTGATTTCCCTGCCTGTATACTTATAGTCATAGCGCTCTATCAACCGTTTGGTGATGGGAGAGATAAACAGGATGACCAGGCCCACAAATACAACAACGACCAATAGAAATATAAGCAATGGCTTTTTCCATCGGGACTTATGTCCTTCTTGATGAACGTGGTGGCTTGTTCTCTGGAAAAAGGAGGCCATAGGAAATGAAATTTAAAGGAACAATTGTCCTGTTTGTTGCATTTTTAGGCTTTTAACAGGGGGAACCCTTATATGTAATGTTGTTGGCTCTTTTGGCTAAAAGTCGATATACTTTCTTTCGTAAAAGAAATTATTTGGGCTTTCAAACCATTCGTCAGTTTCTTCCTCTACATTTTCAGACTCTTCATCAGTGGCCTTAATGTCTGATGGAAAAACGATCCCTACTGGAAGCTGATTGAACTTTTTCTTATGCGGATTCTTTAAAACTTCTATATCTGGAGTTGGATTTGTTGCCATTTTGCCATTTTTAAGTTTATTTTTAAGCTACTTTTATCAAATTCAGCCACAAAGTTGTGCAACGCATTGCTTAAACGTGTTACAGAATTTGTGCTAAATATTATATCATTACACTTTATTACGCTTTCTAAAATGAAATGTTATACCTCTTGTCGAGTTACAGGTTATAGATCAATTTTGGTTTAGATCCCTTTACAATAAATATTGCCAACAGGTTTGCCAGATCATCCATGGGGGTAAAACCCAGAAGCAAATGAAAATCTACCTACCCAGCTTACTTCCTTTGTATGAGTACTTTGCACGTTTTGCACGATTTGCATGGATTGCACGATTTGCATTTTCTCCTTTTGTACTTTTTCCCTTCTCAAAAAAATAAGCTATTGAACTTGATCACATATATCGACCAGGTATGCAAAACGTGCAAAACGTGCAAAACGGATTTGAATAGATGAGTCCTGTAATGTGGTATACGCACTAGGTTATTTTGGGAAGGAGGTTCCGCAATTCCGCAATTCCGCAAGTACTCCTTTTTTTGCATTTAGGCTCTGTTCTTATTTTTTTTCTTCATTTACCAGATGTACCATGCAAAAAAACAGTACCTGCGGAGTTGCATAATTGCATTCTTGCGGAACCAGGGGAATATTGCCCGCTCCTAAATCGTCACATGAACTCTGACACCATACCCATGTTATAGTTTCTCAAGTGCCTTTAAAGCCCTGTCGATCATGATCCCTTTTTTTAGAACTGGCGCCCATAAATCACCCAAGGCAGCCAGCCGGTCTGGGATATTTTTGATGGTGAACATTTGGGGAGCCAACTGGTAGTTGACTTCCTTCCAGTCCAATGGCGTCGATACGGTTGCCATTTCCCGTGGCCTGACACTGTAGGCGCAGGCGATGGTTTGACTTTTGCTGTTCTGCATATAGTCAATGTACACTTTGTCCTTTCTCTTTTCCACACTGCGATCAATGCTGGTAATGGCGGGAAGGCGATCGTTGGCAATGGTGGCGATCAATTGGGCAAAAGTCCGTCCATCGCTGTAACTATACTTCGCCCCCATGGGGATATAGATGTGAAGTCCTGTAGCGCCGCTTGTTTTGCAATAAGCCGGGACATTTATTTCGTCACAAATCTCTTTGATGGCCAGTGCAGTTTCAACTACCTCCCGAAATGGAATATTTCCAGGATCAAGGTCAAGCATGATGTAGGTCGGTTCATCGGGAGCAAGATAGGTGCTGTGCCACGGGTTAATTTCAATGCAGCCCATATTGGCCATATAGATTAAAGTGGCTGCGTCATTACAAAGCATGTAATCAATGTATTCTTCATTCGATTTCGAATACACCTTGGCCGTTTTAATCCATTTGGGTAGTTGGCTTACATCCATGTCTTTCTGGTAGAAGCTCTTGCCTTTCACTCCATTGGGATGCCGGTTCAGAGACTGAGGCCTGTTTTTAAGGTATGGAAGGATGTATTTGCTGATTGTCAGATAGTAGGCGATCAGGTCGCCTTTGGTATAGCCTTCCTCTGGCCAGTAAACCTTGGTCAGGTTTGTGCATTTGACCTCCCTGCCTCCGATTATCATCGTCTCCTCCACTTTCGGGCTTTTCTTCCTGGTGTGAGACATACTCTCATTAACTACTTCCCGCGCTTCTTTGTCTATTCGAAGGCCCATAAACACAGGAACGCGCATCCGTTCATCGGCCGACCATTCTGCGAATTTCACATTGCATACCAGTTCTGGTTTCAACCATACCGGCTTACCTTTCGCACCCAATAGCCGGGGTGTTTTGGGGAATGGACTTTTGGATATTTCGAGCATTTCGAACTTTGCATGCAGTTCTGACAGTGATACATCATTGAACCCTGTTCCGCAGTTACCGATGAACTTCAATTGGCCCTGCTCGTCATACAATCCGAGGATTAGCGATCCGAAATACTTCCTGCTGCGCTGGGGCAGGGTGTATCCACAAATGATGGCTTCCTGCATCAGCACTGATTTGACCTTCAGCCAGGCATCGCTTCGCTTGCCCGCTTGATATTCGCTGTCTGGTGCCTTTGCAATGATGCCTTCATACCCTGCTTTGGAGAACTTTTGAAAAAGTGCCTTGCCCTTGCCTGTCTGGTAGGGTGCATTGAATATATGCTTGAAATTGTACTTTTTGAAAAATGCATCCAGCAGTTCTTTTCTCTTTATCAAAGGAAAGCTTGTAATCGAATGACCGTTCAGATAGAGCAGATCGAACACATAGTATTTTAATGTTCCTTCCCTGGTGGTGCGGTAATTCTGCAACAATTGAAAATCGCTGATACCTTTGCTATTCTCAACAACGATTTCACCATCCAGTACAACCTCTTCCCCAATTGTTGAGAGTTCATCTGCCAATTCACCATACACTTCGTTGAAACTATTCCCATTGCGCGACACCATTTCAACCTTCCCGTCCCGGATGGTGCTGATCAGCCGGTAACCATCATACTTCATCTCGTAGATCCAGTTCGGCTCATCGATTATCTGCTGACTTAGCCTGGCAAGCATCGGCTTGATTTGGCCACCGGGAATATCATCTTTCACTTCAGCATCCTTCGATTCATCATCCAGGATAGTAAGCGTATCATCCGGAACATATACAGTCCCACTGTTTGATTTTACAGGCTGCAGCTTTTCGATATCAAATTTTTCAAGGGCATATTCATCTTTTTTCTTGATAAGAAGCCATTCATTCTCCTTTCCCTGGATGCGCACCAATCCGAATCCACCCTTTAGGTACTGTCCATTGATCACGAACTTAATGTTGCCCTTGTGGAGCTGTTCGAGCAGGTTCTTTTCCGCATCTCCCTTTTGCTCCAATGGCATGTATACACCTTCATCCCAAATGTCAACGATCCCGGCGCCATAGTTGCCGCTGGGAATCTGCCCATAAAATTCACCGTAGGGCAAGGGGTGATCTTCAACCATAATTGCAAGGCGCCTTTCGCCTGCAACCATTGATGGACCCTTGGGCACGGCCCAGCTCTTCAGTACGCCTTCCATTTCCAGGCGGAAGTCGTAATGTAAATGCGAAGCATCGTGTCGCTGGACAACAAACGTGAGTACCGACTTTTTTGTGCCGGGGCCCGCCTCGGGTTCCGGGGTACTCTTGAAATCTCTTTTCTGTTTATACAGTTCCAGGCTCATAGGTTATGAAATTTTTGATTTTGATAAACTTGCCTTCAATTGTTCCATCAGGCTTTGTGTGTGGCTTTCAGCTTCTTTTAGCTTTCTAACCTTACCTTTTTTCCCGGATGCCCTGGCCTTAACAACCCTTAGCAACGCATCGGAGTATTCATCCTTGTATTTTTCGATATTGAATGGCGTTGTATACTGGTTGATCAGGGTAACGGCCATTTTTAATTCATCTGGCTTGACAACCGATCTGGGGGGTAGGGTTAAGGATTCGGTACTGCGTATTTCCTGGGCGAATCTGATCTTGCTCAAGACCAGTATTTCGTTCAATGGCTTTAATACGCAAAGGGTTTCGCTGGTTCGCAACACAAATTGTGCAACTCCAACCTTACCCGATTTCGCAAGAGCTTCACGGAGCAAGGCATAGGCCTTTGCCCCCGACTTTTCTGGTTCCACATAATAGGAGTTTTCAAAATAGATGGTATCAATTTCATTCTCATCAATAAAATGGTTCACAGCAATGATCTTGCTTTTCTCGGGTGCTGCCTCTTCAAAGTCCTCATCTTCAAGCATGATGTATTCCCCATCGAGTAGGTAAGCCTTGGCAATGTTTTCCCATCCAATTTCTTTTCCTGTATTCTCATTCACCCTCTTAAAGTGAATTTTGGCCATGTCGCGGCGATCAACCATATCCAAATCCAGTGAACTTTGTTCTGTGGCGCTATATAGTTTCACAGGGATATTGACCAATCCAAAATTTATTGAACCTTTCCAGATTGCTTTCATACACAATGAATTTAAGTTAAAATCAGACCGGACTTGAAGTAAGCCTTTACCCGATCATGTGTTTATTCTTAACATGCTCGTTTTCCAATATTTTTAGCAATACCTTTTCTTCATCCATGTATCCATCCGATTTATTCTTCATTTCCATGTTCAGATTTCCGATGTATTCATCTAATTTTCGCTCTTGATAGAGTACTATAATAAGTGGATGGATGTAATATTTCTTGCAGACTGCCCTTGTATTACCCAGCTGTTTTGCCACCATATCGAGTACGGCTGGAATCTTGCGGTTCATTTCAGTAACGGTTTCAAATCCGCCTACCTCTTTAAACCCCAGCAATGCATGGACGCTACCGGCCCAGGTCCGAAAATCTTTGGCTGTAAAATCACCCCCTGAAATTTCCTTGATGTAGTTGTTCAGCTCTCCTGAATCTACGGGGTGAATATTACCCTCTTCGTCATAATACTCGAAAAGTGACTTCCCCGGTATTTCCTTACATCCCCTGACAATGTTGGCGAGCCTTTTACTTGCAAGGGTGATCTTGTGACGAACGCCCTTCTTCCCTATGAAGGAAAGGTACAATTTAGTCCCATCAACTTTTACGTGGCGGTTTTTAAGGGTTGTCAGCCCGAATGAGCCGTATAGCTTTTCATAAAATGCATTTCCTACCCTTATATTGATCCTTTCCAATAAGCTGACCATGGCAGCCAGTACCTTTCTCTGAGGCAAACCCCGGAGCGACAAATCCCTTTCCAGGTTTGCACGGATCAGGGGTAAGCGTTTGCCAAATTCACTCAGGCGATAAAATTTGGTCTGGTTTCGGATGGCAATCCAGAGGGGATGGTAACGATACTGTTTCCTGTTCAGTTGATCGTATCCGGTAGCCTGCAGATGGCTATTGGCAATTTTGCAGATCCATACCCTTTCCCAGGCAGGAGGAAGGACCAGGCTCTTAATTCGTGCCAGCTCTGCTTTATCAGTCACAACGGTCGAACCATCCATGTAATAGAATTTATGGCCACTTCTTTGCCGTGTATAGCCTGGTTGATTGTCAAAAATATATACAAGCCCGACAGCCGATGCACTGCTCACAGGGTCTGTAATGGTCTCAGCCAGAACCTGTAATTCTTCTAAAATGGGTTCTAATGTATCAATCATTTGTTTTACCTTTCATAAGTTAATATTATCCGTTCACAATTTCCCCACCATTGACATGAATAATCTGGCCCGATATGAAATTCGCATCCTGGCTGGCCAGGAACACATAGGCCGGAGCCACTTCCCTGGGTTGTGCCGGTCGCTTCATGGGCGAATCGGTCCCAAATTTCGCAACCTCATCGGGCGGGAAACTAGCTGGGACAAGGGGAGTCCACACGGGCCCGGGAGCTACCCCATTTACCCGTATTCCCTTCTCAATCAGATTGGAGGAAAGGCTTCGGGTAAATGAAACAATGGCCCCCTTGGTGGCACTGTAATCGATCAGCCCGGCGCTGCCCCTGTAGGCGGTCACCGAAGTGGTATTGATGATGCATCCACCCTTTTGCATGAAAGGCAAAACAGCTGAGGTAATCCAAAACATGGCTAAAATGTTAACTGAAAATGTTTCTATCAGCTTCTCTGAACTGATCTGGGTAAGATCAGCAGCCGGATATTGTACCGCGGCATTGTTGACCAATACGTCTACTTTTTCAAACGATTTGACGATCTGATTAACGGCTGTTTTACAATTCTTCTCATGGGCGATATCTGCAGCCACGGTCAGGCATTTGCGTTTAAAGTTCTTATGGATGTAATCAGCTGTAAACTCAGCATCTTGCTTTTCACTTCCATGATGGATAATGGCAACATCGGCGCCTTGCCTGGCAAAGGCGATGGCTACTGCCCGGCCAATACCACTGTCGCCGCCGGTAATGATACATTTCTTATTCAGTAGCCGGTCGCTTCCCGGAGAGTGGTCATCAAATTCAGGCAAAGGATCCATTCTGTTTTCCAAGCCTGGCATTTGTTGTGACTGTTCCTTAAAAATCGGTTTCTTGGGATTTGATTTTTGCATGGTGTAAGATTTTGGCACTTATTCTTGCTTTTTGGGCACCTTGGCTCCCTTTTTACGGGCTTCGCTTAAACCAATGGCTACTGCTTGCTTACGGCTTGTTACTTTTCCGCCTTTGCCCTCTTTGCCTGACTTCAGTTTTCCTTCCTTGAACTCATGCATCACATCCTCAACCTTTTCCTGTGCTTTTTTAGAATACTTTGCCATAATTAAGGTTTTTAATTCGTTTATACTCTAGGATTTCGAACTTTTAGAATAATAAAACAAAGTTGATCGCAAGTCATAGAAATCATATTACAAAATTTGATCGAAATGTTACATCTTTTCATTGCTGTCTGACTACAATCAGTAGGACTGTGGCCCATCGATAGCTGCCCGGTAGTTTGCTTCTGTAATGTATCTGTAATCTAACTGTAATGTATCTGTAATGCACGATACAGATACCTTACAGTTAGATTACAGATACATTACAGATGCAAACTACCAGGCAGCACTTCCAGGACACTTTGGAGATTACAAGAAGGCCGAAAAAACCAAGGGTGGGCCGAGATAAAAGGCGAGAACTCGTTCAAGGTGTTGGTGGATAGGAGCTTCCTTGAATGGAAATAAAAGGTCGGCGCAGTGACAAAAATCAAACCGGCCACAGGAGCCATCCCGGGAAAGATTCCTGTCTATGCGCAGGGGTTGCAGTCCGGATAAATATTTAGCAATCAATTTCTTATCAATATGAAGGGAATTGGTGCATCCACCCAACTTGCGCCGACTTTACACTTGTGCCTCCTGCATATCATTGGACAGAGCCTGGGGGCACTGATGATAATATGTAATATTTTATGGAAATTGTGTAACAGCTAAAGCTGAAAAGCTATCTATTTTTGAGTGTAATTAAAGCTTAGTTAATACTTACCTCAAATCTTGAATATATGAACACAAGCGTATTAAAAGGAAACTGGGACGAGCTTAAAGGTAAGCTCAAACAGAAATATGCAAACTTGACGGACGATGATTTGACGTTTGC
Organism: Prolixibacteraceae bacterium; assembly: GCA_036504555.1. Taxonomy (GTDB): domain Bacteria; phylum Bacteroidota; class Bacteroidia; order Bacteroidales; family Prolixibacteraceae; genus Aquipluma. Next base: position 13,575 of record DASXUZ010000037.1, read on the forward strand.
AGAAGGAAAAGAAGAAGAGCTGTATGGAAGACTGCAAACCAAGCTTGGTAAAACAAACGAAGAAGTGCGGAGGCTCATTTCAGAACTTTAATTTTTCCCTTATTTTTATAGCATGGGTTTTTAAAGCATCGCTCAGTCTATCGTACTGAACGGTGCTTTTTTTTAACCGGATAGCAAGCAGTCCAATATGCAAAAACAAAAAACAAAGAAGAGAACCAAAAAGTCGTCACAAGCCTTGAATCTCACCCAGGAGAATACCCCTGAACCGAAGACCAAATCCGAGAAAATTAAAGGTCTGCTTCGCAAAATTGGTCCTGGACTGGTAACCGGGGCAAGTGATGATGATCCTTCGGGCATTGTCACTTACTCGCAGGCAGGTGCGCTGTTGGGTCTTTCTACCTTGTGGACAGCCCTTTTGACCTTTCCATTGATGGCTGCCATCCAAGGCATGTGTGCCCGAATCGGGCTCGTGACTTCCAAAGGATTAACCGCTACAATCAAGGAGTACTACCCAAAATCGGTTTTATATATCATCCTGCTTTTCAGCTTTCCAGCCATCACCCTCAACATTGGAGCCGATCTGCAAGCCATGGGGGCTGTGGCCCATATGATCATGCCGGTCATCCCTGCTCCGGTTTATAGTGTTGTCATCACCTTCATCCTGATTTATGTCATTATAAAATATCCCTATGAGAAGATAGCCACCTTGTTGAAATGGCTTTGCCTCTCCTTATTGCTTTACATCATAGTTCCCTTTACCGTAAAACAAGATTGGGGCTTAATTGCCAGGAATACTTTTATACCCACACTTGAAATTAATAAATCGTTTTTATCCATCGTGGTGGCCATACTTGGAACCACCATTTCACCATACCTGTTTTTTTGGCAGGCGACTATGGTATCTGAAGATATGAACAGCAATTCGAAAAAAGTATACGTGAATAAAAGGGTTCTGAATGACATGAAAACAGATGTCAATTTGGGGATGTTTCTCTCGAACCTGGTCATGTTCTTTATTATTCTGACCTCAGGAAGTGTTTTAAACCCTGCAGGGATACATGAAATTGACACGGTCGAACAAGCAGCCCAAGCCCTGGAACCTTTGACAGGAAAATTAACCTATTTAATCTTTTCAATTGGCGTACTGGAAACCGGGCTTTTAGCCATTCCTGTTTTGGCGGGCGCTCAGTCCTATATGCTTGCAGAAACCTTTGGCTGGAAAACCGGTTTGGATAAAACATTTCCAAAAGCCAAAGAGTTTTATATTTCAATGATCCTTTCCATGCTGGTTGGTTTATCACTTGAATTTTTAGATGTTAGTCCCATCAAATCGTTGCTCTATACGGCCATTTTGTATGGATTAATCGCCCCGGTTTTAATTGTCATCATCCTGTTCATCGGCAATAACAAGAAGATTATGAAGCAGAATACCAATTCGAGGTTCTCCAATATCCTTGGATTTTTAACTTTGGTATTGATGACCGCCGCCGCTTTTGGGTTGATCTATTTTTGGAATGGATAGAACCAATGCCCGATCCAAGGATAGATGCCGGGCTGTGAATTCATGGCTGGAGCCGTATTTTCAAATCTGTATTATCTTCATTCAGTGGCTTTCCTTTGAATTTTAGTGTGCAAAATCATGTAATTTATAATCGAAATTGTGTAATAAATTTTGTGGTGAACTGCCGAACTTTGGCTTTGTAAAATCATCGAAATATTAATCATTTAAAATTTAACACAATGAAAAAATCACTTTTTATAATGATGTTTGCCATAGCAGCTTTTGGCGTAGCGTCGGCGCAGGTGGAGCCAACAACGCCACCACAAAATTCGGGTACTACTAACCAGAATCAGAGTACGACTCCTAATACCCAAACCAAAAAGCAGGGTACTTACCAAAATCAAGGTACTACTACCACTACTCCTCAGGGTACTTATGAAAAGCAAGGTACTTCTACTACGACTACCCCTCAGGGTACTTACGAGAAGCAAGGTACTGGTACCTATGAAAAGCAAGGTACTTCTACTACGACTACCCCTCAGGGTACTTACGAGAAGCAGAGTCCGACCTCTCCTAACACCCAGAACATTGATACTTTGCACCATACTCAAGGTACAATGAACAAGGCTCAGGGTACCATGAATAAAGCGCAAGGTACAATGGACAGGACTCAGGATAAAATGAACAAGGCTCAGGGTGTGATGAGCAAAAATGAAAAGGGATGGACTAAAATCGGTGAGAAGACCGTTAACACGGCCAAAGACCGCGAGGAGATTACTCTTACCGGGGCCGAGAAATTTTCATCCATTAAAATCAAGGTTCCCGAGGATGCCATGGTTGATTTAAAAGATGTGGTCGTTGAGTATGAAGGAGGTGCCAAACAAAATGTGGATATGGGGACTTTAATGAATTCTTCCACGGGTGAAAGCAAAGTTATTGATTTAACTTCCAGCGACCGTAACGTGAAGAAGGTAAGTTTTGCCTATACGACACATGAAGCTGGCATGGAACCAAAAAGCTCGACTTCAACTTCAAAGGGTACCACTTCAACTTCAAAAGGCACCAAAAGTTCTACCAGTTCAACGACTAAAGGAACACAGGGAACTTCAAAGGCCAAGATCGAAGTGTGGGGTTTAAAATCGGATACCGCACTTAAATAATGTTTCATTTTAGCATATGGGTGTTTCAATTTATGAAGCCGTCTTTCTCAATTGAAAGGCGGCTTTTTTTACAGTGGGGTAAAAAAAGCATGTAATTATTTCAAATCATGCATGTTTATATGCTCAAAATTCCTTATATTTAACTGTGGAACAGTTGATAGAAAATTGTCTCCGAATGAACAATTAACAGCAACGGTTAGTTTCTCAATAAACTGAAAAAACTCAAATAAAATGAAACTAAATATCAAATACGATATAAATCTTGCCTGTAAAGTTATTTTACAAGAGCATATGGACAAGCTCGGCATTCCTTATGAAATCTCAGGGATGAACGAAATCCAACTCCATGGGACTTTGTCTCCTGATCAATACAAGGAGTTGGAATCATCGATCGTTCGGTATGGCATTGAAATAATCGATAATCCAAAGAATGCCATCGTGCAGAAAATAAAGGAAGTGATTGTAGAAATGGTCTTCAAGGAGGACAAACTTCCAGAATCGAAGATCTCGGCCTACATTTCCGATAAACTGAATCTGAGTCACAGTTATCTTTCCAAAATATTTTCGGAATTGACCTATTCTTCCATTGAGAATTTCATCATACTCCAGCGAATCGAACGAGCCAAACAATTAATTATTGAAGAAAATTTAACCCTTACAGAGGTAGCCTGGAAATTAAATTACAGCAGTACGGCTCATTTATCCAACCAATTCAAAAAGACAACAGGATTAACACCCACCCAATTTCAACGCATTGTTCAGAAAAGGAATAACCTGGTTTATTCTTAAACCACTAAAAAACAAAGCCATGGAAAATGAAGTGCTCTATATTCTGCTTGCCGATGACGATGCCGATGATCGCCTTTTCTTTAAAGAAGCGATGGAGGAGATTAATGCCGATACGTTTGTATCCTTTGTGAATGATGGTTCTCAGCTAATCTATTTTCTGAATCAACCTGGCATCCGGCTACCCGACATTCTATTTCTGGATTTGAATATGCCAGTTAAAAGTGGAATGGATTGCCTACAGGAAATCAGGGCCAACGACAGGTTCAAAGATCTTTTTATAGTTATTTATTCTACCTCAGGGGCTGATTCTGATATTCAGGAAGCGATGGGCCATGGGGCTAATCTTTATATTAAAAAGCCAAATAATTTTGCCGATCTTAAAGCCAATCTGGCCAAGGTGATCAACCGGTCTGTTCAAATGATCCAATAGGCTTAAACGAAAGTCATGCTTGTAGTCGAGATTTAATATTGAAAAGAAAGTGAAAATTAGAAAGCATACCCTTGCCTCTCTGCTGTTGATAAGCGTTCTGGTTATTTCCATATTTACACTTTTTTTTGCTGCAAGCATTTCCTATAAACAAATCAAATCGCTGAACGAATCAGGCAAAGCGGTTCTACAATCCTATAAGGTTAATCTTGAATTGGAAAAATTAAATTCATACGTTAAGGATGCTGAATCCAGCCAGCGGGGTTATCTGTTAACCAAGGATTCAACATTCCTTCAATCCTACCACCAAGCGCTGGAACAGGCGAATCTGACACTGGATCATCTAAGGTTGATTGCATCTGATAATTTTCAGCAATTGAAGAGTTTAGAAACTGTGAAGTATTTAATTGAGAAGCGATTTGATTACCTGGCAAGGGTATTGGAGTCGGATGTTTCTAATGTTTCGACTTCTGATACCACCAAACGGATGCTGGTAAAAGGCAGAGATCTGATGGGTCAATTTGAGGATCAGGTGGATAAGATGATTGCCCAGGAATTGGAACTATTACGAATCCGACAAATGGATCATGATAAGTATATTAAGTTCTCACCCTTTTCAGTATTGTTTGTGGTCCTTTTGGCCTTATGCGTATTTATAGTTGCTTATAGCAAGATTAACAAGGACTTGAAAAGCCTTACAAAAACAAACAATCAATTGTTGATTAACAAGGAAATATTTGAACATTCAGAACAGATTGCAAATATTAGTAACTGGTGCTGGAATAAAGATGATAATAAACTCACTTATTCCAACAACCTTTACCATTTATTGGGCTGCACCCCCGGTGAAGTGGAAGCCACGGGTAATTTCATTGAATTTGTTCATCCTGACGATCGTCAATTTGTTTTTGAATCCAGCCAGGGGGCATCTGATGAATTGGTGGGATCGGTAATCTTTTACCGGGTGATCAGGAAGGATGGAGCCATGAGGCGCTTTAAATCCAGTTGGAAAGTGATCACCGATAACTTTGGGAAAACTTTTATCATTGGGGTGAATGCTGATATCACTGAACAATACAACAAAGATCAAATGATCGGGGATAAAATTGCTGCCCTCGAAAAATCGAACAAGGAATTGTCGGCCTTTAACCACATTGCCAGCCACGATTTACAGGAACCTTTGCGCAAGGTGCAAACTTTTGTTTCAAGAATAAGGGAAAAGAATTTCGAATCGTTTCCTGAAAATGTAAAGGATTATTTCTCAGGGATTGAGCGGGCTACCAAACGCATGCAAATGTTTATTGAGGATTTGTTGCTCTATTCAAGAGCCAGTAATGTGGAGAAAGTATTTGAACTGACAGATTTAAATACAATTCTGGACAATGCAAAGCAGGAACTCTCGCAACGCATTGAAGAGAAAAATGTGAAGATTCAATCCATCAATTATCTGCCTACGCTCAAGGTGATTCCTTTTCAGATACAACAGCTGTTCAATAACCTCCTTTCCAATTCGATCAAGTATAGCAAGCCAAATATCGTTCCTGTTATATCTATTAATACCAGGATGATATCCTCAAAGGCCTTGCCTGTTTCGGCGGGGAACCCAAAAGGGAGATATTATAAAATTTCCATTGCTGACAATGGAATTGGATTCAACCCTGAACATGCAGAGGATATTTTCAAACTCTTCTATCGGCTTCACAACAAATCCGAATATTCAGGTACGGGGGTAGGTCTTGCCATTTGCAAGGTAATTGTTGAAAATCACAATGGTTATATAAAAGCAGAGAGTAGTCCGAACGTGGGTACGACCATCAGTATCTATCTACCGGTATAAAACAGGTTCATGGCGAGAATCATGTAATATTTTGGTGAAAAAGTGTAACAGCATTTGTACGGCTAGATGATAAGTTTGTCAGAACAAATGATTGAAGAGTATTCACCTAAAGGAACCATCAAATGAAACAGAATCAAAAGGACCAGCAAGGGAAAAATACCAAGGCTGGTGATAAGAAAAACCAGGGAAGGGCCGAAAAATCTTCAGGAAATATAAGGAAAAATGAGGATCTCTCTTCAGGGGACACTCCAGAGGAACCAATTCCTCCAAGCACACCCCGAAGAGAATATGAGGACCCAGGTCATGAACATGTATATCAACCACCAACAGCGAATCCCCCTACGCAAGCAACACCTGAATTTATAGGTGAAGGATAAATAATCATTGTGCAATGGGGTATATAGTTGGTATTTTTAGCAAATATTCGCCAATAAGGTGAATGGAAATCAATAAGTTTTTCATTCACCTTATTTTTTTTATACTCAAGTGAGGGAGGTAATCATTGTTAAAAATAACGGTCGACCCCGTTATAGAGCTGACAGGTATTCTGTATGGCCGTTCAATCCCTGGTTATCTATGGTGGTTTTCAATAATTTTCTTTTCTACTTTAATCTTCACCGAATTTTGAGTGGGGGGTGCTACACCATACCGGTCGTCTGAATAAACTTTTGTGAATTCAGCTCCATAAAATACAATCATGGATGAATAGGAAGCCCATAACAGGATGAGTATGATTGAACCAGCTGCACCATATCCTGATGCAGGGTCTGCTGTTCCAAAGTAAAGACCCAAAGCAAATTTTCCGATTTCAAACAATACAGCTGTTATAAGGGCGCCAATCCATACGGATTTCCATTTGATATGGGCATCAGGTAGTATTCGGAACATCATTGCAAACAATACCGTTGTAATGGCCAATGAAAGAAGGAAATCGGCCACCACAAAGATAACCAGTAGGGAAGGGGATAAATATTCTTGTATCCAATGACTGAAAGCAGACAACAGTGAAGATACCAGTAAGGAAATAAGTAATAAAAAAGCAATTGTAACGATTAACCCAAAGGAGAATAACCTGCTTTTGAGAAATAGCCAGATACCTGATTTGGAGGTTGAAGTTTCAACTTCCCATATATTGTTGATCGACTTTTGAAATTGAGCAAACACTGCCGTAGCACCCAAAATAATGGTTCCAATGCCTAGGATGGTTGCCCAGACTGAATCTTTACTTTCCATGGAACTCTTCACTATTGACTGAATCATCTGGGCACTATCTTCGCCAACGGCATTCGATATCTGAGAGTTTAACTGACCAGTAACAGCTTCAGCTCCAAAGAAATAACCGGCCAATGTGATCACAACGACTAACAAGCCGGGCAGTGAAAATATAGAATAGTAAGCAATAATTGCGCCTTCGCGAAATGGATCACGGTCGTACCACTTTAGAAAAGCAGTTTTAAGCAATTTGAATATTTTCATACCGTCAAATATTTTAAAGGTTTATATCTCTTTTTTAATCATTTCCGGTTATGTTTTTTTCATAGATATTTATTCGGCTTGCTTCTTCTGTTCCCTGTCCTTTTTCTTAAAAAAGCCTCTTAGCAGGAAGTTGTGCTGAGCCGCTTCCAGATCTTCATCGAGTTTCTGCGAACTGGTTTCCAGGTTCTGAATGGTCTGTTTTAAACGTGCTCCAGCATCTTCGTCGTGCAATAATACGCCAACTGAAGTATTCGGATTGCCACTTGCTTCTTTTAAATTATTTATAAAGATACTGGCCGTATCGGCGATTTGCTGGAAGTGTCTAACCGATGCTTTGAGCGAATTGAAAACAATGGTGTCAGTTGTAAGTTCGTTGGCCAGAGTGCCTTTTTTATTGAGCCCATCGCTGAATTTATTCAACGATCCGATGAGTTTTTGTGCCTGTGCAGCTGCATTCTGTAGGGAGACAGTGGCTGCATCAAGGTGAGTATAGACGGACTCATCGGTTAGTAATTTCCCAATTGTTCCTTCTCCATTGGCCATTTTGTTGCTGATGACTTTAAAATCGGTGGTGATGGCCAATAAATTTTTATTGTTTTCCTGTAAGGTATTGATCATATCTTCTGAAGTGAAAGTTTTTTCGACCTTCAGCGTGTCACCGGGGCCAACAGGAGGCGCTTCGGCAGATCCACCATAAATGACCAGTATTCTATTGCCGATCAATCCATCGGAGCCCAGTTTTACAAGGGCATCTTTGTGAATAAATGGAACTGATTTTACTTCGACCTTCATGCCCACCTTTACTTTTGATACTGAATAGAACTGAAGGTGGCTGATCGAACCTACCTTGACCCCCGAGAACCAGACATTATTGCCAACTTGTAACCCACTCACATCATCAAAAAGGGTCACTATTTCTATTTTTCTTTTAAACGTTTCACTCAGGTTCCCGATTACAAGAATCCCAAGGACAAGGAATATTAATCCGATCAGGACAAAGACTCCCACGATTACAGCTTTTTTATTGGGTGTATTTTTCATGTTTTATTGTATAAAATTGTAATTGTAAAAGCCTTTTACATGCTCATCATTGGTATCAAATACATCTTCGAATTTTCCCATCCGGGTAAACTTCCCTTCCACAAACATACCCACCCTGTCGCCTGTTTCTTTGGCACAGGTGAGGTCGTGTGTAATGATGATGGAACTGGTATTGTATTTATGTTGCATTTGATTGATGAGGTTATTTATTTCGAAACTGGTGATAGGGTCTAATCCTGCAGTGGGTTCATCGTATAACATGATCTCAGGTTTCAGAATAAGGGTGCGGGCAATGCCGATTCTTTTGCGCTGTCCACCAGAAAGCTCGGCAGGCATTTGATCCACTTTGTCTTCCAATCCAACTGCATTTAGCATTTCTTCTACTGCCTGGGCAATTTCTGTTTTAGTGATATTTTTTCTGTTCATTTTTAAGGGGAATTCCAGGTTTTGACGGATGCTCATGCTATCATACAAGGCACTGCTTTGAAAAGAAAACCCAATGCGTAAACGCAAGGCATTTAATTCTTTTTCTGGAAGCGTATCCACTATTTGTCCCAATACTTTAACTTCGCCACTGTCAGGTTTGAGTAATCCCACCAGGATTTTTATCAATACCGATTTGCCGCTTCCGGATTTGCCAAGTACTACTACATTTTCACCCTTAGAAACCGTAAGGTCTACGCCTTTTAATACATCGAGGCCTTCAAAGGATTTATATAAATCCTTGATCGATATGACCGGTTCAGCGTGGTTTATATTTATGTGTAAATCTTCCATATTAAAAGTATCGTAACCAGTTAGAAACCTGAACAATTAACATTTCTTCCATAAAAATCAGAAACATGGCCATTACCACTGCCTGGTTAGCCGCTTTTCCCACCCCCCGGGTGCCTTGTGAAGCATTGAATCCTTTGTAACTACCAACAATGCCAATGGTGAATCCAAAAATAACCGACTTTACAACCGAGGTGAAAAGATCCAAAAAGGTGAGGGTGGAAAAGGCATTCTGATAAAAGGCAATAAAACTGGTGGCCTCCTCTGCCCGGATATTGATATAAGAACCCGTCAGCCCTACTACAATGCAATAAAAGGAAAGGATAGGAATGGTGATCATCGTGGCAGTTACACGGGTTACGACCAGGTATTTAAATGGGTTAATGGCTGAAACTTCCATGGCATCAATCTGCTCTGTTACTTTCATCGACCCTAATTCAGCACCAATACCTGATCCAACCTTGCCTGCGCAAATAAGGGCAGTTACCAATGGTCCCATTGCTTTTACAACAGCAATACCGATAAGAGAGGGTAACCAGGAGGTCGCTCCGAAATCTTCCAGGGGAGGTCGCGATTGTTTGGTGAATACCACGCCTACAATAAAACCAGTCAGTGTAATGAGGGGCAATGCCCTTAAGCCAACCTCAAAGCATTGATTGATAATTTCCATAAAGTAAAAGGGGGGTACAAGTACTTTTTTGAAAAATTGAATCACGAATTGGTAAGCTTTATGAATGCTCAGGAAAAACCCATCAAGGTTTTTGGATAATACATATTTTTTGGTGGTGGTGGTGATCACTGTATATCTATTTAAAATAAGAGCCTTGGATTAATGATACAAAGATGTCAGTCTTGAGAGGGAAACGAATTACACAATTTTGGAAATAATTTATATAATTCGCACATTCACCTTTCAATACAACTGTTTTAACGGAAACATAGAATTCCAAAACGCTTAAAAAACTTCAATTTTGCTTTTATAAGGTTCAAGCAATCCTTTGGTTTGAGCCACAAATTTAATAAGGCTGATCATTTGGGTAATGTTCAATTTTAATAAATTGATTACCAAATCAAATTGAATGTCAGAAGTATTTTCACCTGCAACATGCTTGATAAAGTTTTGGCGTTCTTTTTCGGTTTTTTCAATAAATTCGATCGCCTCCCTCATACTCAGATTGTTCTTCTCCATGATTTGTTGGATCCGCCAGTCCAGTGGTGCGATCAATTTTATGAACAAAGATTTTTCAATATCCCGTGCAATAATATGGCCAGCCCTACCTACAATGATACAATGTCCATCGTTTGCAAAATTGGCAATCAAGTCAATGAGTGTTTTGTTGATCTTCCGTTCACTTTTGAATCGTTTTTCAGTAAAAGCCGCCAGAATTTCATCAAAAATTCCGCGATCTCCTTCCTTCAAATAGCGTCTTAGTTTATTGGGTTCCATATTCAATTCTCTGGCACTTTCCTCAAGAATTTCTTTACTTAAAACTTTCCATTTTCTGCAACCGCCTAGTTTGTCAAGTTCAAGAGCGAGCAATCTGGCAATATTAACACCTCCGCATCCGACTTCTCTGGAAATACAAATAACTGGTCCGGGTTGATGAGAATCGGACTTGAAATTATGGTTGTTTTGATGCAGCCTCCTACTCAGATAAATCATTAGTGTGTTGTCCATGGCGTATCGATTTTGGTCCTGTTAATTTACGAATTTTTTATCGTTCTGTTAGACTTTTATGCCGGAGATTTTCATGTATTTAAAGGGGAATATTATTTTGGAGGATTGGGGCTTACCAATTTTATTGAATAAAAGATAGAAACCAGAAAATAAGTATTTAGTCATGATCTTTTTACGCTCCCCGATTTAGTCAATTTTACTCCAGCTGAAAACACCAGTGATTTCCATGTTCCGCTTGTGAACCACACCGGGTTTCTCTTTTTACTTACCTATGGTTTAATTATTGGTTAATGGGTAGATAATAGATATGTAATAGGTTAAATAATCTATTATATATCTATTATCTACCTAAATGGGAGCATCTTACCAAGACTTGATCCTGATTCAAATAGTAGTTCATCTGGACTAAATACTTTTATGAATTAGCTTGAACAAGGATACCAACACAGAAAAAAAACTTATTATTCACTCCACAAGGATCCCAATTGTTCGATGATATAGATCAATTGATAAAATTTTTCTATCTTTCACATCATAAATTAAAACCAAATCCAGATGTTTAACCGTGAAACTTATATTACCCGTCGTCAGAAGCTGAAACAGAAAATTTCAGATGGAATTATTTTACTGTTGGGAAATGTTGATTCGCCTATGAATTACGCGGATAACACCTATTATTTCAGACAAGATAGTTCTTTTTTGTATTTTGCAGGGCTTGATTTTCAGAGGCTTGCTGTTGTAATGGATCTTGAATCGGGAGAGGATACCATTTTTGGAAATGATATTGAAATCGAGGACATCATTTGGATGGGACCACAGAAACCTTTGAAAGAGAAGGCGGAGAAGGTCGGTATTTCAAAAACTGAACCTTTTAACAACCTTCAGACAGTCATAGATAAAGCCGTTTCATCAGGCCGTAAGATACATTACCTGCCTCCCTACAGGGCTGAGAATAAATTGTTGCTGAATGATTTGTTGGGTATTTCGGTTTCCAAATTGAATGCTTCTGCTTCTGTGGAATTAATCAAAGCCATTGTTGATTTGCGCTCGGTAAAGGAAGATCAGGAGATTGGCGAAATACGGAAAGCTTGCGCAGTGGGTTACCAAATGCATGTGACTGCCATGGAAATGGCCAAAGCCGGGGTTTGGGAACAGACAATTGCCGGAACCATTGAAGGAATTGCCAATGCCGGAGGCGGGATGGTTTCCTTTCCTGTAATTCTTTCCCAAAATGGTGAGACTTTGCATAACCACGATCATTCAAAAACGCTTACCAATGGGCGGTTATTGTTGGTAGATGCAGGGGCGGAAGTTGGTTCGCATTATGCCTCCGATTATACCCGGACAATTCCAGTAAGTGGTAAATTTACGCAGCAACAGCGTGAAATATATGAGATTGTATTGGCGGCCAACAACCGCGGGCGTGAATTAACCAAGCCAGGATCGACCTATTTGTCAGTTCACCTGGCTGCCTCGGAAGTAATTGCCTCAGGACTGAAGGCAATCGGATTGATGAAAGGCGATGTAAAAGAGGCGGTAAAAAATGGGGCTCATGCTTTGTTTATGCCCCATGGCTTTGGACATATGCTTGGCTTAGATGTTCATGATATGGAAGATCTGGGCCAGATATACGTGGGTTATGATGATGAAATCCGTCCGGTTGATCAGTTTGGAACTGCCTATTTGCGCATGGGACGGAAACTTCAACCTGGGTTTGTGGTTACCAACGAACCAGGTATCTATTTTATTCCGGCATTGATTGAAAAGTGGAAGGCTGAAAAAATTAATACTGATTTTATCAATTTCGATCGTTTGGAAAGCTACCTTAATTTTGGAGGAATTCGTCTGGAAGATGACATCCTGGTTACTGATTCGGGCAGTGAAATTATTGGAGACCGCATTCCTATTACTCCGGAGGAAGTGGAAGATGCCATGCGATAAACTTTTTATAATTTCTATAGGCACGCGTGAACCAATGGTATGGAAGAATGAAAATGATTTGTAATCATTCAGAAAATATTGTACAAATCAGGTATGAATTTTAGTTTTTAGAACAATCAAAATACAATATCTATTAATTATGAAACAATTTACTCATTTACTTTTAATTTCATTCCTGATGGGAAGTATGGCTTGCCAACAAGAAACACCCAAAAGCAAATCGCTTGATCTGGCTGATATGGATCCGACGGTGAGTCCGACTGCTGATTTTGATAATTATGCCAACGGTGGCTGGAAAAAGAGATTCCCAATACCGGATGAAAAAAGCCGCTTCGGTTCATTTGATTTATTGGCCGATACTGGCGAAGTACAGGTTAAAACGCTGATTACTGAAATTGCCACAAAAAAACAAGAAGCTGGAACCATTGGTCAAAAGATAGCTGATTTCTATAATATCGGTATGGACAGCACTGCCATTGAAGCCAATGGATTGGCTCCTGTCCAGCCATTGTTTGATCAGATCGATGCTGTGAAGACAAAAGAAGATGTGATGAAGGTCGTGGCTGATTTTCACTCCAAAGGATTAGATCCCTTGTTTTCGTTTTTCTCCAGTGCAGACCAGAAGAATTCCACCATGGAGGTAGCCTATGTGTACCAGGGAGGATTGGGGATGCCCGACCGTGACTATTACCTAAAAGACGATCAGAGGAGTAAAGATATCCAGGCTGCTTATCAGGTACATCTTCAGAAAATGTTTGTACTTGCCGGCAGTGACGATGCAACAGCTAAAACAAATACTGAAATTGTATATGGTCTTGAAAAACGTTTGGCATCTGTTTCAATGACCCGCCTCGAACAACGCGATCCCTATAAAACCTACCATAAAATGAATCTGGAAGGGATTCAAAAGATATCTCCTGAATATAACTGGACGGCTTATTTTCAAGGCATCGGACTTCAGAATCCGGGCGATTTTATTGTAGCTCAGCCTGATTTTGTTGCAGAAATGAGTAAAATGGTCAAGGACGTTTCGGTGGAAAATTGGAAAATTTACCTTAGATGGAACGTTGTAAACAGTTTAGCTTCCTATTTGCCCAAGGCATTTGTGAATCAGAATTTTGACTTCTATGGAAAGACCCTCACTGGCAGTATGGCTCAGCGTCCACGCTGGAAACGTGTTCAGGGCGCCACTGATAATGCCTTGAGTGAAGCAATCGGGCAGATGTATGTTCAGAAATATTTTCCTGCCGAGGCAAAAAAACGGATGCTTGAATTGGTAGGAAATCTGAAGGTATCGCTGGGCGAGCGGATCAAACTATTGGCATGGATGGGAGATTCTACCAAAACCAAGGCCATTGAGAAACTCAATGCCATCAGCGTAAAAATTGGGTACCCCGACAAATGGCGCGATTATTCATCCCTGCAGGTGTCAACGGATTCGTATGTTGCCAATGTATTAAGAGCTCGAAATTTTGACTTTAATTTCATGGTCAGTAAAGTCAATAAACCGGTTGACCGCACAGAGTGGGGTATGTCGCCTCAGACAGTCAATGCCTATTATAACCCGACAATGAACGAGATTGTGTTTCCTGCCGCCATTCTACAGCCACCCTTCTTTTTTATCAATGGAGATGATGCCGTCAATTATGGTGGAATCGGGGTGGTAATAGGTCATGAAATGACCCACGGTTTTGATGACCAGGGACGTCAATACGATAAAGTCGGTAATCTTACCGATTGGTGGACTGCCAAAGATTCCAAATTATTTGATGAACGCGCCAAAGTGCTTGCCAATCAGTTCAGTAATTTTACTGTTTTAGATACAATTAAAGCGAATGGTGAATTGTCACTGGGTGAAAATATTGCCGATTTGGGCGGCTTGAATGTGTCGTATTATGCCTTGAAAAAAGTATTGACAGGCAATGAAAAGCCGATTGACGGATTTAATCCTGAACAACGCTTCTTCCTTTCCTATGCGCATATATGGGCACAAAATATTCGCGATAAAGAGATTATCCGTCGCACAAAAGAAGACGTTCATGCCCTTGGTCATTTCAGGGTTGTTGGACCACTTCGCAACTTACCTGAATTCTACCAGGCATTTAATGCAAAAGAAGGCGATTACATGTTCCTGAATGAAAGTGACAGGGCTGTAATTTGGTAGGTAGCGGTTCGGCTAAAAAAGTTTTAAAGAGATGACGGCTAAATCAAACCTTAGCCGTCATCTCTTTTTAATTTATATGCCTATTGATGCGTAACATTTAATAAGTCGGGCGAAGAGATAAAGCTTCGGGCTTGGGGTCGGCTGTCAGGCATTCTACTTCCTTGTTCCCATGCTTCTGTCATTATCATCTGTAACCCATGTGTAACTCATCTGTAACCTTTCTGTAACCTAGCCATACAGAAAGGTTACAGATAAGTGTCGGATGGGTATCAGATAGGCGCGTTCAACACCCTCCTTGTCACTCTCCTCCAATTACTGTCTACTCATACCTTTCTGATACTTTTCTGATACCTTTCTGTAAGGTAAGGTTACAGAAAGGTATCAGAAAAGTATCAGAAAGGTATGAGTAGACATAAACAGAAGGATGGGAACAAGGAAGGAGAATGTCTGTCTGCCGGCTCCAGGCCCCACGCCCCATGCCTTTATTCCTCCGCCCGACGTATTAGCTGTTACACAACACTATTCAGTTACGGCGCGAAAAGCGTTTACCCTTCCTTTTCCATAATAGGTAGAAATTCCATTTCCCCCAATTTGATCAGCCGTTTTAAGGAGTTGCTGAGTCACCTTCTGGGGACTCATTTTTGTACTATTTCCGGCAATAATTAATGCCGCTACTCCTGCAACGTGTGGTGATGCCATACTGGTGCCAGCAGCCCATCCCCAGCCTTCGCTTATTGTACTGAATACCATGTCCCAATGCCAGTTATAGGCATCATAAAAATCAAAGTCGCCTCCCGGGGCTGCGATGGCAATCAGTGATTTTCCAAAATTCGTATAGCTTGCAGGTATATCCAACAAGGGATCAGAAACACCGTTCATTAAATCCCTGTACCAGTAATCAGGTGCCGTTGCAGATACTGCAATTACATTTTGAAGTTCAGCAGGTAATCTGAAAATTGAACCATCGCCATCCGCATTTGAACCTTCATTTCCTGCCGAAACAACTATTACTACTCCTTTTTTATAGGCATAATTTACAGCACGCTGTTGTGCCAAAATAAGACTTTGCAAATAAACAGCTGGTATCTTCACTAAAACATTGTTTTCATCCAGATAAAAGCCATTCCTGTTGAACGTCGCCCCCAAGCTCATATTAATAACGTCAGCCCCATTATTTGCAGCATACACAATTCCAGCATTCACCCAGCTGAAATCGCCAGAACCTGTATATTCAGAGAGTACTTTCACAGCTACAATTTCAGCATCTGGTGCTACACCAATGACTCCATAATGGTTGTCAGCTGCCGCGATGATACCTGCTACATGGGTGCCATGGCTAAAGTAATTGCCTGCATCAATATTATAAGCTTCGCCCGGAACAAAAGATTTACAAAGAGAGGTATTCAGGTTGGATGCTAAATCAGGATGTTCTGCATCAATGCCACTGTCAAGAATAAATACGCTTGCCTTTTTTCCTGTATATCCCATATTCCAGGCTTCTGGTGCATCAATGGCGTCCAAACCCCATTGATAGAAAAAATAGGGTTCTGCATTTCCAATACTTGGCGCATTTGAATTCTTAAGGAATTTTTTTGAAGCGAGAATAAAATTGGTTGGTTCAATCCATTTGACAGTTAGATCAGGAACCACAGCCATGACTCCGTCAAGTTTCGAAATTTTCATTTCAAAATCTGCCGTCGTTGGCTTCACAACCACCAACCCTATTTCAGGCATGGATTTTAAAATTTGACCGTATGGAGCTAATTGTGTTTCAAAACCTATTGGTAGAGTTTCTGATTTAGCAAGAACCATAAAGTTATTTAATTTTACACTCTTTAACTCTACCGTTTGCAGATCATCTGTATTCCCTGTTTGAAGTAGGTCCTTCTGGCATCCAATGCAGAGACCTAAAATTAATAATCCCCATAGAATTGCAAAGGATTTCTTACCCAAGAGATAATTTATTTTCATAACAGTATCATTTTGGTTTATTGATACAAGTTACGAAATAATCTTCTGTT
Organism: Prolixibacteraceae bacterium; assembly: GCA_036504555.1. Lineage (GTDB taxonomy): Bacteria > Bacteroidota > Bacteroidia > Bacteroidales > Prolixibacteraceae > Aquipluma. The sequence goes on from DASXUZ010000037.1 coordinate 30,384, forward strand.
TTACAATTATTTAAAGGGTGAATATTGAATATAAATAAAGTTTTTCGACTGGCGTTTCCTTTTCAATTATTTCCTATCCAGGGGCGAAATAACCTTGGTTGGATCCTTTTTTGCAGCCCATAAAATCAGTCGCAAGGACTGATCATAGGTCATATAATTCCACATCCAATTGATAAATATCAGTAGGCGGTTTTTAACTCCCACAATGGCCATCAGGTGCACAAACATCCATGTTAACCAGGCGATAAAACCACTGAACTTAATAAATGAAAGGTCGGCAACCGCCCGGTTCCGGCCAATGGTGGCCATCGATCCACGATCAATGTAATTGAAGGCTTTCAAGTGCCCATTTCGCTTCATGGCCAGGAAATTCATTGCCAGATTTGATCCTTGCTGAATAGCCACCTGGGCTACCTGGGGATGTCCGTTTAAATACTTGGGAGTTGACATGAGAGACACATCGCCGATGGCATAAATGCCATCAAAGCCTTTGATCTGGTTGTACTCATCGACCAGCAGTCTTCTGCCTCTGGCGATTGTCGTGTCCGGAAATCCGGAGGGTACGACCCCGCTGATACCTGCTGCCCAGATGACCGTTTTTGTTTCAATGGGTGCGCCATTCTTTATACTAAGGGTACTACCGTCAAAATCGGTTACCTGTGTATTTAATGAGACATTAATTCCAAGCCGGGTGAGGTAAAATAAGGCTTTTTTTGAAGCATGCTTTGACATTGCTCCCAGCAAAGCCGGGGAGCCTTCAATTAAACTGACCTGCATGGAATCAAAATTTAGGTCTGGATAATCCTTGTGAAGTACAAATTTTTTCATTTCAAGAATGGCTCCTGCAATTTCAACTCCCGTTGGGCCACCTCCGACGACGATTACATTCAATAGGGCTTTTCTTTCATTCTGATCGCGCATGGTGACGGCCTTTTCAAAACTTTGTAGCAAGCGGTTTCTAAGAGCCATGGCTTCTGAGGCCGATTTCATGGGAATGGCAAATTCTTCTAAATTTTTCATTCCAAAGAAATTGGAATTGACACCTGTTGCAATGACAAGGTAGTCATACCAAACCGTATCAAGACTTGTTTGAAGTTCTTTTTTATCCGGATCGACCGAATAGATTTCTGCCACCCGGATATAAACATCTTTCTGCTTCTGAAATATTTTCCTCAGCGGGAAAAGAATGGAACTGGGTTCAATTCCTGAACTGGCCACCTGATAAAACAAGGGCTGAAACTGATGATAGTTGTTCTTGTCAATCAAAACAACCTGGTATCCTGATCCAACGAGCTTTTGGGCCAATTTCAGGCCCCCAAATCCTGCTCCTACAATTACAATTCGCTTCTGGGCCGTTTCTGGAATATTAACTGGCATCTAGAATATTTAAAAGATAAAAAATGTTGTACGACATGTTTAACGTTTTGCCACATCTCAATGTTTGCCAAAATTGAAAATAAATATCCAAATTGGAACTCTTCAATTCATTTAAAATCCATAATTTCAGCAGTTATTTCATATTGATCTGCATAAATAATTTATAAAGTTGTTTCAATGGACATATTGTAGCACAGAAAAAAAATAAATACAAGAGATGATTAAATTTTGACATGTAATGATAAGTGTTATTTTTACATTTTATTTTCAATCATGGTCTTCAGAACTGATTTTAAAATAAACTGAACTAACCCAAATATTAAAATGAAGCGAATCTTTTTTACTGCCATTTGCCTGCTGGCAATTATTAGCATGGTGAAGGCTCAATACACAGTTTTGTCACCTCATTCCGTCGTTGAAACCAAAGTGGAGGTGAGTAATCAAATCAATTACAGTGTTTATTTCAACGGTAAACAAGTGATTGCCAATTCTGTGATTCGATTTGAATTTAAGCAGGCACCTCCAATGGGCGAGGATATGGTAGTGATTAAAACTTCGACCAGGGAGATCAATGAAACATGGATGCCCGTATTAAAACGCACTTCAAGTATCCTGAATAATTGCAAGGAACTTACCCTGCAATTGCAAGAAAAGAAGTTTCCACGGCGCATGATGAACCTGGTATTTCGCATATTTGATGATGGGGTGGCTTTTAGGACCGAATTTATTGGGACTGGAAATAACCACGAATATGTGATCACCGATGAAAAGGTTGAATTCAATTTTACAGCCGATCACACTTGTTGGGCTGCCAATGATGGCAATTACCGTTCCTCCCAGGAAAATGAGTTTTTCAAACGTAAACTCTCTGATATAACCGATCAAATGGTCATTGGATTGCCCTTGACTGTAAAAGTGGCTGACGACTGTTACGCTGCCATCACCGAGGCGAATATTACCGATTATGCAGGGATGTACCTAAAGCCGGGTCATTCTAAAAGTGGGTTTTCCGTGCTTTCAAAACTAGCTCCTTTGCCCAATGAAAATGAAAATGGAGATAAAGTCAAATTCAAATTTCCGCACAATACCCCCTGGAGGGTGATCATGCTGGGTAATGCACCCGGGAAACTCGTTGAATCTGAAATTATAATGAATTTGAATGAACCATGTGCCATAACCGATCCATCGTGGATTAAACCGGGCCTGTCTGCATGGGATCATTGGTGGAGCGGCGAAGTGAAAGTGGATAATGAAACCATCAGAAAATACATTGATCTGGCTTCCGAAATGGGCTGGCCATACCAGGTGATCGATTGGCAATGGTACGGAATGTTTAACAAACCGGAGGCGGATATTACCAAAGTAGCTCCTCAACTGGATATGCCGGGCATACTGGCCTATGCAAAGAGTAAAAATGTACGATGCTGGGTTTGGCTATACTACTCCGATATCAATAGGACCGATTGGGACAAAGCTTGTGCTTTGTACGAAAGCTGGGGCCTTGCAGGTGTTAAAATCGATTTTATGGACAGCGACGATCAGGAAATGGTGAACTGGTACCATCGTATTGTCATGACAGCTGCCAGGCATCATCTGATGGTTGATTTCCATGGAGCCTATAAACCAGATGGATTCCGCAGAACTTATCCAAACCTGGTAACCCGTGAAGGAGTAATGGGCAATGAATACAATAAATGGTCATTACGCGTAACACCTGAACACATGGTTACCCTACCTTTTACACGTATGTTGGCTGGCCCGATGGATTTTACACCAGGTGGGTTCCTCAATCGTACGCCTGAGAAGTTTGTAAACGGAACTCCTGCACAGGTACAGGGAACCCGCGCCCTTCAATTGGCCCAGTTTGTAGTCTATGATAGTCCCTTTACGGTGGTCTGTGACAGTCCAGAAAACTATAAAGATCAGGAAGGTACCGAATTTCTGAAAAAGGTGAAGACCATGTGGGACGATACCAAAGTCTTGAACGGACAGGTGGGCGAATACATTACCACGGTACGTCGTTCCGGAAATGATTGGTTCATTGGTTCCATGACCAATAGTGATGCACGTACCCTTGAAATTAAACTGGATTTTCTCCATGAAGGGAAATACCAATTGGTCGCTTTTGAAGATGCTCCTGATGCTGCCATCAATGCAGAAAAAGTGGTACGCACTGCTAAAACAGTTACAAAAGGAGATAAGATTCAAATAAAGATGGTACCCGGCGGAGGATTTGCAGCTTACCTGGTGATGATGAAATGAAGCATAGGGAACACAGAATGGAGAAGGTGAGAAATGAGAAAGTGAGAAGGGAAAAAATGATCATAGGTATAAGATCGGCACGCAACTTTGAACTTGAAACTTGAAACTAAAAAGATATGCTCGAAAAATTAAAAGAAGTAGTATGGAAAGCCAACCTTGATTTGGTTAAACATGGGTTGGTCATCTTTACCTGGGGAAATGTAAGTGGCATTGATCGTCAGCATGGATTGGTGGTGATCAAACCCAGCGGCGTTTCGTACGACACAATGAAACCTTCAGACATGGTGGTTCTTGACTTGTACGGAAAGGTGGTGGAAGGTAAACTTAAACCATCGAGCGATGCACCGACTCATCTGATTTTATATCGGCAGTTTCTTCATATTGGCGGAATTGTACATACCCATTCCGAATGGGCTACCAGTTGGGCGCAGGCGGGCAGAGGAATCCCTGCCATAGGAACTACCCATGCCGATTATTTCTATGGTGAAGTACCCTGTACACGTAAACTGACCAGCGAGGAAATCAGCGGAGAATATGAACTTGAAACCGGGCGGGTGATCATCGAAAGGTTCAAAGGGATTGATCCCGATCAGGTTCCGGGAGTATTGGTTAACAACCATGCGCCCTTCTCCTGGGGAAAAAATGCCGACGATGCCGTTCACAATGCAGTTGTTCTGGAAGAAGTGGCCAAGATGACTTTCCGCAGTTTACAGCTCAATCCGCAAACTTGTATGGATCAGGTATTACTCGATAAGCATTTCCTGCGCAAACACGGGGAGAATGCATATTACGGGCAAAAATAGTTTATAGTTTAAAGTTCAAAGTTTAAAGTTTAAAGTTGCGTGCCGATCAATAGGCACTCAAACTTAACTTTAAATTTTGCTATATTTCCAGATCGGAGTGCAACTTTGAACTTTAAACTTTAAACTTTTAATATTTAATATTTAACTTTAAACTATATAAAACATGGCTCAGGCAAAATACACCATCGGACTTGATTATGGTACCGATTCTGTTCGTTCATTGATTGTAAATACCCAAAACGGGGAAGAAGTTGCCAGTGTGGTATTTGAATATCCTCGCTGGAAGAAACAAATGTATTGTGATGCACCGAATAACCGTTTCCGTCAGCATCCGAAAGATTACCTGGAAGGATTGGAATATACCATCGTGGAAGCATTGAAAAAAGCTCCCGCTGGTGTGGCTCAAAACGTAGTTGGAATTTCTGTGGATACTACCGGTTCAACACCTATTGCAGTGGATGAAAAGGGTACACCTCTTTCCCTCACTGCAGGGTTTGAAGAAAATCCAAATGCCATGTTTGTGCTTTGGAAAGACCATACCGGCGTGAAGGAAGCCGACGAAATTAACCAATTGGCAAAAAACTGGAATGTTGATTTTACCAAATTTGAAGGTGGAATCTATTCTTCGGAATGGTTTTGGGCCAAGCTGCTGCATGTTGTCCGTGAAGATGCCGGTGTCTACCGTTCTGCAGCTTCATGGGTCGAACATTGTGACTGGATTCCTGCTGTTCTGACTGGAAATACCAACCCCAAAACCATGAAGCGTTCACGTTGTGCTGCTGGTCACAAGGCCATGTGGCATGAAGCATTCGGTGGATTGCCGGATGAAGGGTTCCTGGTAAAGCTGGATCCGCTATTGAGTGGACTGAAAGACAGGTTATTTAAAGAGACATTTACCTGCGATGTTTCAGCCGGAACTATCACTCCCGAATGGGCCAAAAAACTTGGATTGCCCGCCAATGTGAAAATAGGAGTGGGGTCTTTTGATGCACATCTGGGAGCTGTAGGCGCCGAAATCGAACCTTATTACCTGAGCAAAGTAATGGGAACTTCCACTTGCGACATGTTGATTGCCCCGATGGAAGAAGTGGGAGATAAGCTAATCCGTGGAATCTGTGGACAAGTGGATGGATCGATTGTTCCCGGCATGTTGGGAATGGAAGCCGGACAATCAGCCTTTGGTGACATCTATGCCTGGTTTAAAAGTGTTATCGCATGGCCCACTGAACAGATTATCGCAAGGAGTGCGCTGATAGACGAAGCGACCAAGGTGAAATTGATTGATGAG
>DASXUZ010000038.1:0-3563 GCA_036504555.1 Prolixibacteraceae bacterium
TATGTAATAATGATGTTGATTGCTGATCAAAACACCATCGCGGTCAAGAAAAATAGCCTTGTTCATTACATGATCCTGAAAAGTTGATCGATAAATCGTTCGAATAGCCTGGGGTTGATAAGAATTGGAAATACAAAACCATAAACCGCACCCAGAAAATGGGCATCATGGGCGACATTGTCTTTTTGTTTATTGCTCATCTGGTAGGAATACACCAGGTACAAAACGGCAAATAAAATCCCAGGAATTGGTAGAATGAAAAAGAATAGAATTTCATGCCAGGGATCAAAGAAAATGGCGGCAAAGAGCACAGCCGATACTGCTCCCGATGCTCCAACAGCATTGTAGAAATAATTTTTGCGGTGCTTGAAAAGAGCATATAGATTCGAAACAAGAATTCCACCAAAATAAAGCAAGGCATAATAGAGGATGTGCAAGTTTCCAAAGTTCTCCTTAAAATAAACTTCGATGGCGGTGCCAAATGAAAACAACACGATCATATTTACAAACAAATGTTCCCAGTTGGCATGCACGAAGGCATGGGTGATGAGCCTATGGTATTCTTTTTTGTAGTAAATTTTACTGGCATTAAACTGCAATTGGTCCATCAGCCTGGGTGATTTAAAAGCCGCATATGAAACCGCTACAGTAATGGCAATCAGAATGATAGTCATGGTTGATAAAAGTTAAAAGTATTTAAAGTGAACTAAAGTATTTAAAGTGAACTAAAGTATTTAAAGTACTTAGAGTGAACTAAAGTTGGAAGTGCCTAAAGTACTTTAGTTCACTTTAAATACTCTAGCTCACTTTAGGCACTTTATTTCAATGTAAGATCCGGTAAATCATTTCACGCTGCAAATCGGCAGGAGTGGCGGATACACTGCCCCAACCCTTGGATTTCATATCGAACTCACGCAAGATAGCAATGATTTCAACCAGTTTTTTGATGTTGTAATTTTTAGCAGCAGAGACATAGGTTTTTACAAAGAACGGGTGTACCTGGAGCACTGATGCCACGTTGTTTTGAGATTTATCCTCCAGAAAGTGATAATTCAATATTTTCGAGAAATAGGAAAACAGCGAAGAGATCACCACCGGAATGGGATTGGAGGAAGGATTGGCCCCAAAATAATTGATAATGCGGTTAGCCCTGAGCAAATCGCGCTCTCCCAGTGCATTTTGAAGCTCGTAAACGTTGAATTCCTTGCTGATTCCAATGTTCTTTTCAATGTGATCAGGTGTTATTTGAGTACCTGCAGGCAGGGAAATAATCAGTTTATCCAGTTCGTTGACCACCTTACCAAGGTCTGCGCCCAAATATTCAGAGAGCATGGCGGCAGCCTGTGGGGCAATGGAATATTGCTGATTTTTCAGATATGACGAGATCCATGCTGGCAATTGATTGTCGTAAATTTTCTTGGCTTCAAACAGAATCCCTTTCTGATCAATCAGTTTAGGGAATGTCTTGCGTTTATCGAGGGTTTTATACTTGTAATTGATGACCAGAATGGTCGAATTGAGTGGATTTTTCGCATACGATTCCAGGTCTTCAATCTTCTTGATGTTTTGTGCTTCCCTGACGATGATGACCTGGTAATTGGACATCATGGGAAACCTTCTTGCATTGGCAATAATGTTGTGGGGCTCCGTATCTTTACCATACAGGATGGTTTGATTAAAGCCTTTTTCGGCCTCCGTGAGCACATTGTCGGAAATGTAATCACTGATTTTGTCAATGAAATAAGTTTCCTCACCCATTAAGAAGTAAATGGGATGGTAGATTTTTTTTTGAAGATTGCTGATTATTTCCTCGAAAGTCATTCGCTTTGTTTGATAGTATTAAAATTTCAGGTGTTTGACCGATTCTCCGTTGTTCCTGATTTCCAGTAAGGCGTCAATTCCGGTTTCCAAATGTTCATTCACAAAATTGTTGGTAACGATTTGGTCGCTGGCATCGGTTTTTACGCCCGTGGAGATCATGGGCTGATCGGACACCAGCAGCAAAGCGCCTGAAGGAATCTGGTTGCAAAACCCAACGGTAAATATAGTGGCTGTTTCCATGTCAATGGCCATTGCCCTTGATTTTTCAAGATATTTTTTGAAGCGTTCGTCATATTCCCAAACGCGCTTGTTGGTGGTATAAACAACACCTGTGTAGTAATCGTGTTTGCGGTTGCGGATGGCCGTTGAAACCGCCCGTTGAAGGTTAAAGGCTGGAAGAGCCGGTATTTCAGGGGGCAAATAATCGTTGGAGGTTCCTTCGCTGCGGATGGCGGCAATGGGAAGGATGAAATCACCCAGTTTATTTTTGGCCTTCAATCCACCGCATTTGCCCAAAAACAGGACTGCTTTGGGATGGATCGCGCTCAGCAGGTCCATCATGGTGGCGGCATTGGGACTGCCCATTCCAAAATTGATGATTGTAATTCCCTCTGCACTGGCATTGGGCATATTTTTATTTTCTCCCAAAACAGGTACCCCGAATTTCTTGGCAAACATATCCACATAGACATGAAAGTTAGTCAGCAAAATCAAGTCGCTAAACTCTTCCAGGGGTCTTCCGGTGTAGCGTGGAAGCCAGTTTTGTACAATTTCTTCTTTTGTCTTCATAAAGAGTGAACTAGAGTGAACTAAAGTGCCTTGAGTGAACTAAAGTATTTAAAGTGCCTAAAGTATTTAAAGTGCCTAAAGTGAGCTAAAGTATTTAAAGTGAGCTAAAGTACTTTAGGCACTTCCAACTTTAGTTCACTTTAGGCACTTTAGCTCACTTTAAATACTTTAGGTACTTCTAACTTTAGTTCACTCCAGGCACTTTTATTGGTTATATTTATCGCCTGAATAAAGACAAAAATACAAACATTGTTGGTTTGATCATGCAAAAATTAAATTTGCCCGAATATTCTTTCAGAATCAAAACCACTGAAGGGAAAAGCTTCCTGTTTGATGCGCTGCGCAAAAGAAAGAACCGCCGATCCTGAAGAATTGGTGCAATAAAGTTTGAAGTATGAATAAACACAGGATAAAATTAATCAGTACCGAGAGGATTTATAAAATGATCAATGAGAAAACTATTTTTGAATGGCAGTTTCAAGGATATGAGTTTCGCGACCTTCCTGGATTAATAATTTTATCCAACCTAACTTCTGTTTAATTCCATCTTTCAAAACAAAACCGACATACGAGTATGTAGTACTATATCCGGGGAAATAATGGCAATCGGTTAATCTTTTAGTTTCATTATAAATAATTGTGTCTTTATTTTCAAAAGAAATCAGCCTATCGGTAGAAGTATATGGATAGGTTTTTCTGATTTCAAAAGTTTTATTTTCGAATTCATCGTTTATTTTAAGAGTATCATTGAGATGAAGGCAAATAAGGCTCTTTTCTGTAATGGAGGAAAAAATATCTTTGTCATCTTTCTTGTGGCAGATGTAATTTTTGGTAATGTAAATATTTAATTTTCCAAATTGCATGTGTCGGGTTGTATCATTTGAAATGAAAATGGAATCATTGAAGGTATAAGTATTAAGTTTTATACTATCAGAAATACAGGATAATCCAAT
>DASXUZ010000039.1:0-5882 GCA_036504555.1 Prolixibacteraceae bacterium
CATTGGCTTCGGGGAGTAATGGGAATTGCTATTATATCGGCAACGAACACGACGCAGTATTGGTAGATGCGGGTATTTCAACCAAGAAAATCATACTTCGGATGGAAGAAGCCGGATTGCAACCGTCCAAAGTTCGCGGCATATTTATTTCTCACGAACATAGCGACCACGTGCATGGAGTAAGGGTTTTGAGCAAACGACTGGGCGTTCCCGCCTGGTTTACCCAGGGAACGCTTGATTCCTTAAAATTTGGTGAACAGCCAGAGTTAATCAAGCTCTTTACTCCCGATAAAGCAATTAAGATCGGGTCCATCACCATCCATCCCTTTCTCAAAAATCACGATGCCGCTGAACCCTGTTCATTCAGGATCGAACATGATGGCTGGCACATTGGCGTTTTTACCGACATTGGGGAAGCTTGTGCAAGGGTCATCCATCACCTTCACAAATGCCACGCCCTGTTTATAGAAACCAATTATGATGAGAAAATGCTGTGGGATGGTTCATACCCTTATCATTTGAAAAACAGGGTAGCTTCAGCTGTTGGACATTTGTCAAACGATCAGGCTTTTGCCTTGATTCGAGATCATGCAGGGCCCGAGTTGGTACACGTTTTTCTGAGCCACCTCTCGGGAGAAAACAACCGTCCTGAAATAGCTGCAGATTGTTTTAAAACCTTGTCCGATCGGTTTACAGTCCATCTTACCTCAAGGCATTCGGTCAGCACTACCTGTAGGTTGAGATAACAGCCATCGTACCTATTCACTTGATAGTAGGACGAATCCACCTGAATTGAATCCCAAGACATTTACACAAATGAAAACTTTGCCAGTTTGCCATTTTACTAAAATAGGCTAATTCGCAAAGTTGTCAGTTGTGTCAGTTGTGTCAGTTGTGTCATTGTTATCCAAAATAAAGATATTTTTATAACAAGAATTAACATTGATTCAGTCCTAAGTTTCTATCAATTGATTATTTTTAAGCAATGAACTTTGAAATAGCAAGCCATGCAGAATTTAAATTATGGCGTTGTGGGAAATTGCAGAAGTGCAGCGCTGATCTCGGAAAAGGGAAGCATTGATTGGTTTTGTTTTCCTGATTTTGATTCGCCATCTATCTTTACAAGAATATTAGATGTCGAAAAAGGAGGTGAATTTAGCTTTGAGGTATCAGATAATTATTCAATCACGCAAAAATATGTCGAGAATACCAATATTCTTAGCACCCTTTTCACCGCTGATGAAGGAAGTTTTGAAGTGTTGGATTTCATGCCCCGTTACAGGCTTGTCGATCGTGACTATTATCTTCCTCCTGAAATTTACCGATACATCAGGCTATTATCGGGTAAACCAACTTTCAAGGTAAATTATAATCCCCGGATGAATTATGCCAAAGAAGAGGCTGTTCATCAAATCAGCAGGAACTATATTAAAACCAGCTCTATTAATGACCCGTTGGATTGCGTTTACCTCTATTCAAGCCTTAAATTCGCTTCCATTATGGGTAAGAAGGAAATTATACTGGAAGAGAACCAGTTTTTACTCTTATCCAGTAATCAAAAGTTAATTCCTATCAATATTGAAAGAGTCAGCCTTGAATACAACCGCACAAAAATCTATTGGCTCAATCTGGTAAACCGTTCCAAGAAATTCAAATCATATAACGAGATTATCACCCGCAGTGTATTGGTATTAAAACTGATGTCCTATCAGCCAACAGGGGCTGTCCTGGCGGCTTTAACTACCAGCATTCCTGAAACCATCGGTGAAGTCAGGAACTGGGATTACCGCTTTTGCTGGCTTCGTGACGCATCCATGTCCATTGACACCCTGATGGATATGGGACACCATGAATTGGCTCACCGGTTTATTTCATTTATTAAATCTATCCTGCAATCCAAGCAGGATCGGTTTCAGATCATGTATGGAATCCGGGGCGAAAAAACCTTGCACGAAGAAGAACTTTCGCATTTAAGTGGATTCGAAAACTCAAAACCTGTAAGAATAGGCAATGCAGCCTATGGCCAAAAACAGAACGATGCCTTCGGTTATTTGATGAATGTCATCTATCAGTATTACAAATACTTTCCAGGAACCCTGGATGAAATTGAAGACATCTGGGAAATAGTCAGGAACATCATCCGCACAGTCATAGCTGATTGGGAAAAACCGGATAAGGGCATCTGGGAAATCCGCAATTCCGACAATCATTTCGTTTTTTCCAAGGTCATGTGCTGGGTTACCTTGGACCGTGGAATGAAGATCGCTCAATTGCTCAACATGCCTGAATATGTGAAACGATGGAAGAAGGAGGCCTACCGCATTAAAATTGATATTTTAAAAAACGGGTGGAACGACGAATTGCAAAGCTTCACGCAAACTTACCATGAAACAGATATGGATGCATCTCTCTTGCTCATGGAAGAATATGGTTTTATCTCAGGCAATGATGAAAGGTTTAAAAAAACTGTTCAGGCAATCAAAAAAGGCCTTTTTTATAAAGGGCTTATGTATCGCTATATCAATGCCGATGATTTCGGACGCTTGTCCTCTTCATTCACCATCTGCACCTTTTGGCTGATCCGTGCGCTGTATGTAACGGGTCAGAAAGACGAAGCATTTGAGATTTTCAATAAGATTGTGGGTTATTCCAACCACCTGGGATTGTTCAGCGAAGATCTTGACTTTGAAACAAAAAAACAATTGGGAAATTTCCCACAGGCTTATTCTCATTTGGCTTTGATTAATACGGCGAAGCTATTTTCAGAAGAACGCCCCATTTCCAGGTTTATTCGTCCTTAGGCCTTTGACTTGATCGTTTTGGATTTCAACTCTTTATCAATCATTAGGCTGTTTAAAAATCCATTGATATCCTGATGGGGCATACTGAACCTTGCGAAAGCAGAAACCGATCCCACTTTAATGGTTACTGCTTCTTCGGGAAGTGCCTGAAACATATCCTCATCCGTCACATCATCGCCCAAAGCCATGACAAAATCATAGGAATCTTTGCCCAGCAAACGAAGGGCTTCTGTTCCTTTATTATGCCCCATGGATTTCACTTCAACTACTTTATTACCTCTCACGATTTGAAGCTTTAACCGGGCACAAGGACTCATCAAGGCATTGATCAGTTGTTTTTCGCGTAAATCGGCCAGCCATTTATCGCTATTACGGTAGTGCCATACCAATGAGCTCTTCTTCACCTCGATCCACGATCCGGGGGTTTTGTCCACAATGGCCTGCATAATAGCAACGACTTCTCCATCATCTGTAAATAATTGAGCATGCTCATTTTCCATCCATTTTCCATCCTCCTTAAAAAATGCGCCATGTTCGGCAGATAGTTCAATACCAAGGTCGCCCAGGTATTTGTCTAGGAATTCAGAATCTCTCCCACTGCTGACTACAATGGTATTTCGTTTGTCAGAAGCCAATGACTTTAATATTTGAATCAACTGCTCATCTGGAATCGCTAATTCAGGTAGCATCACAATGGGTACCAGGGTGCCGTCATAATCAAGGATCAGCAATCGCTTTTGGGCCTTTCTATACAATTCTTTAATGAGCTTTAAATTTTCTACTCCTACCCTTTTATTCTGAAGCAAAATATTCTTCATTTTAATTTCATCGAGTTCAGTCACAAAATCCTTCGCCCATTTGTTGACCGACTGCCTGGCAATTGTTTTCTGCATCTTTTGCATGCGTTTCTTCTGTTCCGCTTCCGGCATCAGCATGGCCTCCAATAAAGCGCCTTCAATTTGCTCCACATCATTGGGGTTAATAATCAGGGCTTCTTTCAATTCGGCTGCAGCTCCAGCCATTTCACTGAGGATCAATACCCCTGGATCATCCCGTTTTGCCGCCACATATTCCTTGGCCACCAGGTTCATTCCATCGCGCAATGGCGTTACCAGCGCGAAATGAGCGATGTTGTACAATGCCATCAATTCCTCGAAAGGAATCCCTCGGTAAAAATAATATACGGGACTCCAATCCAGCGACGAGTACGAACCGTTTAAGGCTCCGATCATCTCATCAATTTTGGTTTTAAGGTCTGCATATCGATCTACATTATCTCTCGATGGGACAACTACCATCACCAGCGAAATTTCTCCCCTATATTCGGGATGATGTTCCAGAAACAGTGCAAACCCTTTCAACCGGTGCAGGATCCCTTTGCTATAATCAAGCCTGTCGACTGAAAGGGCCAGCTTATGCTGCCCAAAGTTCTCCAAATGTTGCTTGGCTATTTGCTGAACAGATTCTTCCAATATCGCGTTGTAATGAAGCTCGTAATTGATGCCCATAGGGAAGGCATCAACATGCGCGGTTCTCTCACCAATATGAATTTCATCCAACTCGCAATCAAGGCCCAGAACCCGATAAGAAGCATCAATAAAATGCCTCATATAATCATGGGTATGGAACCCGATCAGGTCAGCCCCCAATAGTCCCTTCAATATCTCCGCCCTTTCAGGTAAAACACGAAACAACTCATACGATGGAAAAGGAATATGGTGAAAATAACCAATACTGATACCTTCAATCTGATCCCTGAGCATGCCAGGCAATAACATTAACTGATAATCCTGAACCCAAACCATGTCACCTGATTTCAATAATTTGGCAGCCTCATCACAAAACAATTGATTTACCTCCTGGTATGAATCCCAGAATTTTGACTCATATTGAATATAGGTGTAGAAATAATGGCAAAGGGGCCAAATCATACTATTACTATAACCCTCGTAGTAATTCAGGATCTGATCTTCGGAAAGAAATACGGGGTGATAGCTCTCCTTAAGCAATGTAGAACAGATTTCTGTTTTATCTTCTTCGTTATCCGAAAATATACCAGGCCATCCAATCCAATGTCGATCGGGAAAGTCTTGCAAAGATCCCAAACCTGTAGCAAGTCCTCCCTCGCTGCGTTCATACACAAATTCATTTTCGGATTTGCTAACTTTCAGTGGCAGGCGATTTGAAATAATATAGAGTGCCATATTTTTTCATTTTTATTGCAAAAACATCATTTACCCTCCTATCACCCTTATACATTCAAATACGACTAAAGTTAAGAAATATAACACATTATAAAGAATAAAAAGGCAAATAATTACTCAATATTTTCAACTTTAATAAAGATTATCAAGTGGTTACCTTGAAAATAATGAAATATTTCACCACTGAATGTTGATTGCTTTTTATGTGTAAATTTTCGAGTATAAAATTCAATGCTTATACGCTCAAAGCATTCATCCCCGACACCATTGCTAATAAGAATAGAAAACGAATATATGACAAGCACGTACAACATTCTGGGTTTTAATAAATTTGCAATCTTAAAACAAATGATTTTTCCTTTTGCCATGTCTTGGAGTCTAGAATAACACTGTCCCAACCCCTTATTTTCACTCCAATTGCATACAACATCCATACCAGGTATCTTGCATCTGTAATGTATCTGTAATCTAACTGTAATGTATCTGTAATGCACAATACAGATACATTACAGTTAGATTACAGATACATTACAGAAGCAAGATACCTGGTATACAAATGCTATGAAAATGTTGTGGATCTGGCCAAATGAGAAGCAGGTGTGAGAATCATTTCAGTAGGACAATAAAGAAGAATGGATCAAGAATCGATACTGCAACTTTGTCTCAAGTGATATTCACAATACGAACCGCCCCGGATGGTCCAGTTCGCCAGGATTGGCAAAAATGGGTTTGACGTTGAGGTGTATATATCAAAAAAAAACTCCATCCCAATAAAGGAATGGAGTTTCAAAAGAATGG
Source organism: Prolixibacteraceae bacterium (assembly GCA_036504555.1). Lineage (GTDB taxonomy): Bacteria > Bacteroidota > Bacteroidia > Bacteroidales > Prolixibacteraceae > Aquipluma. Next base: position 5,804 of record DASXUZ010000039.1, read on the forward strand.
CGACGACCTACTCTCCCACAACTGTTGTGCAGTACCATCGGCGCTGGCGGTCTTAACTTCTCTGTTCGGAATGGGAAGA
>DASXUZ010000040.1:0-5340 GCA_036504555.1 Prolixibacteraceae bacterium
AATGGAGATTTCAGTTTACCTGCTGATGTCCTGGAGTATAAGAATGTCAACAATATTCCCAACTGGAAAACGGACACCCAAAGTGTGGATTTTAATGGCAGAAGTATTGCCAATGAAGGCCCGAGAAAAAATGACGCCGTATGTTGGCTTTGGGATGAAACTCCGGGCATTTACCAGGTCATCGGAACAGTTCCTTCTGTTTCAACCAAATATGATGTGAACTTCGATTTGTCATGTTTTTATACTTGGTGGGCAGATTATAAGTCTGATTTCTATGTCATCTTTAGTTCTTATTCAGGTGATAACGCGACCAGCAGAATACCTTTGGATACGATTAAGGTGATTTTTGATTGTAAACAGGCCGATTGGTTCAAATTCACATCTGAAACAGGATCTTATGTTCTTCCTGCAGCAAGTGCAAAGGCAGGACAACACCTTGTGGTAGAATTCAAGCCTAAAAATTCGCAGGACTTCGCTGCCGGTTCATCTTATACTTATTTCTGGCTAGACAACATCACTGTTAAATCATCTCTTTATACCGGTTTAATTGAAAAAACAATTAGCAATGACATAAAAATTATTGCTTACAATGGCCAAATTAGAATTAATGGAGCCAATAAAATCAAATTAGTTTCCATTTATGATCTGACAGGCCGCAAAGTTCTTTCAACAAGACCTGATAGCAACGTACTCAATGTTTCACAGCTTTCTGGATTCTACATAGTTGTAGTTGATTCTGACGCTGGCATTAAAGCTCAAAAGGTTATTTTTTAATCACTTAATTAATCTTTATATTTTCAGGGGGACTCACACAACAGTCCCCCTGATCATATTATCCTTTCTTCATTAATTTGATTGTCTCTATAAGTTGGGAGAATGTCCATTTTCACGAATGGTAATAATATTGATCCTAAAATGAAAAAATATCTTCTTTTTCCGCTGTTGGCGATCAGCCTATATTCTTATTCTCAAACAAAGTTATTTGATGCCGATTGGCGATTCCATCGGGGAGGGGCTCAAAGTGCAGAAACCCCTGGCTTTGACGATTCAAAATGGAGACACCTTGATTTACCCCACGATTGGAGCATAGAGGATCTGCCAGGTACAAATTCTCCCTTTGATCCAGATGCCATTAGCCAGGTGAGTGGCGGATTTACAACCGGTGGAACAGGATGGTACCGTAAAACCTTTAGCATCGGTAAGGACCAAATAAACAAATGTTTCCAAATCCAGTTTGATGGTGTCTATATGAATGCCGAGATCTGGTTTAACGGTGAGCTATTGGGAAAGCATCCTTATGGGTACACCAGTTTCTGGTTCGATTTAACCGGTAAAATTAAATTTGACGAGCCCAACCTGCTTGCTGTGAAAGTGATGAACGAGGGGCAAAACAGCCGTTGGTACTCCGGGTCTGGAATTTACCGCCATGTGTGGTTGAAAGTGTCAGATCCGGTACATATTGCCCAATGGGGAACTTATATCACGACCCCAAAGGTAAGTCAAACAACAACTGAAGTCAATATCCGAACAGCTGTAGATAACAAAACATCGCAATCAGCTGAAATTAATTTAGTGACTCTGATCAAAAACCAGACAGGAAAAGAAGAATCGAAGGTAGAAACAAGTGGAACCATTGAAGCTGGTAAAAATTTTGAATTTGTTCAGGATGCTATCGTTACCAATCCTAAGCTATGGTCAACCGATTCACCCACATTGTATAAAGCAATTAGTGAGGTGTATCACAATGGTCAGCTAGTCGATAGAAACGTAACAACATTTGGTATTCGCACCATTTCATTTAATACTGAAAGTGGGTTCCAATTGAATGGTAAAACCATGAAATTAAAAGGGGGCTGCGTTCATCATGACAATGGCCCATTGGGTTCCAGAGCATATGACCGGGCAGAAGAACGTCGGGTCGAATTGTTGAAGGCAGCAGGGTACAATGCCATTCGCTGTGCCCATAATCCACCATCGCCAGCTTTCCTGGATGCCTGCGACCGGCTGGGAATGCTGGTGATTGATGAAGCTTTTGATATGTGGCGCATTGAAAATAATCCGTATGACTATCATTTATATTTTGATGAATGGTGGCAAAAAGATTTAGAAAGTATGGTAATGCGAGATCGAAACCATCCCTCGGTGATTATCTGGAGTATGGGGAATGAAATCCGAGACATGGAAACTACCAAGGTGATAGAAGTAGCAAGGATGCTGGGAGATCACATCAGAAAGATAGAGCCTACCAGACCAGTTACCGCTGCCGTAAATTCATTAAGACCCCAAAAAGACTCGTTCTTTACAACCCTTGACATTGGTGGATATAACTATGCAACTGGTGGAGATCATTCAATGGGGAGCATGTACCCGATTGATCATACCCGAGTACCCAACCGGGTGATGATGGGAACAGAATCCTATCCATTGGAGGCATTCAGCGCTTGGATGGATGTAGTCGATTACAATTATCTCATTGGTGATTTTGTTTGGACGGCATTTGATTACATCGGTGAAGCCAGTATCGGTTGGAGAGGATACTGGCAGGAAAGCAATTTTTATCCATGGAGCCTTGCCTTCTGCGGGGATATTGATATTTGCGGATGGAAAAGGCCGCAATCCTATTACAGGGATGCTCTTTGGAAAAAAGACCAGATTTCAGTTTTTGTAAGCCCTCCTGAACCTACCTTCCCGATCAATCCAAATCGTCAACCATGGAGTAAATGGCATTGGAATGATGTCGTAGCCGATTGGAATTGGGCTAGTTATGAAAATAAGCCTATGAATATTTCTGTCTATTCCTCCTGTGAAGAAGCAGAACTTTTTCTGAATGGACAGTCATTGGGCAAGAAGCAAACCAACCGCTCCACACAATTCACGGCCAACTGGCAGGTGCCCTATAAAGCCGGAACCTTGAAAGCAATTGGTTACACCAATGGGAAAATGGTTTCAACTGCACAATTGCAAACAGCTGATCAAGTTACTGCTATTCAATTAACGCCAGATAGAACAATTTTAAAAGCAGACGGGCAAGATCTGAGTTATATCACTGTTGAGTTAGTGGATGCTAACGGTGTTCGCAATCCCAAAGCAGAAAATCTGGTGAAGTTTCAAGTGGAAGGAGGAACCATCGTTGGAGTAGGAAATGCCAATCCAATGAGTCTCGAAAGTTACCAGTTACCCCAACGAAAAGCTTGGCAGGGCAGGTGCATGGTGATTGTAAAATCAAATGGGGGGATAGGAAATATTCAACTTTCGGCATCGTCTGTTGGGCTTAATCTTGCCCATGTAATCATTCAGTCAAAATGAAAAAATGAAACAATTGAAAATAAAAAGAAAGGCATTGGCTATATGTATTCTTTGTATGTTGGTTCTCAGTGTGCTTGGACAAACAAGTCAGGCTGACTCTGATCATTCCGGGATTTCCAGAGGGCTTAGCCATCCAATTGCAGTTTATAACAATTGGTCATCTTACGATGAGTTATCTGATAACATTCCCTTAACTGAGGACCTGGCCATGAAAGAATTAAAGGAAGTGATCAGGCTAAAATCGAAAGGTGTAAGGATTGATTATTATGTGATGGATGCTTTCTGGTTTGATAAGGATAGCGGTTATAGGGTTTGGAACAAAAAGAACTGGCCCAAAGGTCCGAACGCATGGCTGGAAGCTTGCAAACAGGCAGGCATTCAACCAGGGCTTTGGTTCTCGACTAATCTTGTCGTTGCCGGTGGAAGCCAGATGTTAAATGTGATTCCTGAATGGAAATCATCTGAATCAGCAAATGGGGGAACCCTAAGCCTTTTTGAGGGTGGTTACCTGTCTCACCTCATGGAGACACTCCAACTTTATGCCGACAAAGGGTTCAAAATATTTAAGTTCGACTTTGCTTATTTCGATGCTGCAACTTCAATAGCTAAACAGAATCTATTGCCGGAGGAGATTGTAGAGTCAAATAAAGAGGCATTTATGAGGGCCATAAAAATGTTCAGGAGTAAGAATCCGGGTATCATTTTCATTGGATTTAATGGCTTTGGAGGCGATATGGACAACACAACAACCCCTTTCCGCAAAACCATTGATCCACGGTGGCTTGAAATATTCGACACGATGTATAGCGGAGATCCCCGGATTTCAGATGTTCCCATGATGAATTTCTGGCGCTCTGAAGATTTATACTCCGATCACATGGTTCGTCAATATGCTTTTAATGGTATACCGCTTTCAAGAATTGATAATTGTGCATTTATGATCGGCAAAACCGGTACTTGCTACAAACGGGGAATTGCTGCCTGGCAGGGAGAACTCATCCTCACACTGGCACGTGGAGGCTGGCTAAATGTTTACCACGGTAATCTGGAACTACTCGATGACAACAACACGGAATGGTTTGCCAATGTACAAAAGACATTTATGGACTTACAGGAATTTGGTCAAACATCAGTATTCGGTGCTATCCCCGGAAGTGCAAAGCCATACGGATACGTATCTAAAGGCGCTGAGGGAAGCTTATTTACGGTCGTTAATCCATCACAGTCTGTTCAAGAAATAGAACTTCCTTATACTTCTTCCGATACAGGAGTTTTAATTTTCCATGACAATGGATATGAACCCATCATCAAAAACAATCTAATTACTTTAGGTCCCGAACAGTTAGCCGTAATTGGATTTGGTAAATATGCAACCGGACAAACCAATTGGGAAAGCGATAAGGATATCCAAATTCCACAATCCATTGAACCACTAATTATAAATACCCAAATATCAGGAATCCATACCGCAAAATTAGAGACAAAACCACTTGCAGGGAAAAATATCCGCATCTTTTTTTCTCAGTGCGACAAAGTCGGAATTCCATTCCGCTCATGGGGAGGAGCTCCACCTTCTGGAACCAATATGAACGAATATTTGACAATCACAGCAATGCAAGGTAAAAAAGAATTGCCGGTCATGATTCAATATGATAAGATGATCTGGTGTGGACTATCATGGGCAGCAGGGGAAATAAACAGTACAGATTTTAATCCAGAAAAATCGATTCAAATCAACTTGACATCCAAAGATGGAGAGGCTAAGAATTTCAAAATAAACGTTTACGCAGTCAATTATATTCACCGAAAAGATAATTAATAATAATGAAAGTCTTTCTTTTATTCATCTTATTAATCACAGGATTTGCTACATTTCCTCAAAAGCCAATACCGGTTCCTGTTATTTTTGATACGGATATTGCTCCAGATTATGATGATGTAGGAGCATTGGCCATTTTACATGCTTTTGCTGATAAAGGAGAGGCAATTATTTTAGCAACCATCTCGTCAAATGCTTTTGAGACAACTGTTCCC
>DASXUZ010000041.1:0-28398 GCA_036504555.1 Prolixibacteraceae bacterium
GTTTATCCCGATAAGAATCAAATAGCAAGGGAAGAGGATTTCCTGGTTCCTGATAAAGCCAGCGGAAAGGCGCTGTTGGAAGCAGAAGAGTTATTTAAGGAAATTGTAGAATTCAAAACAACAATCATTCGTTTTGGAGGATTAATCGGTGTTGATAGAAACCCGGGGCGCTTCCTGCTCAAATCATCCAAGCCGATCCAGGATGCACCCGTTAACCTGATTCACCAGGATGATTGCATTGAAATTATTTCAACCATCATTGATCGTGATCTGTGGGGAGAAACCCTCAATGCCTGTTGCCCCGAGCACCCTATGAAAAAAGATTTCTATCAGAAGGCTGCCAAGCAATCCGGTTACTCAGCCCTGATTGTTTCTGAAGAAAATGCACCATTCAAAATCGTTGACAGCAGTAAATTAATCCGCTTACTCGATTATCAGTTCATTTACTCAAGTCCAATGGACTATCTGGAGGCTCTGTTAGAAACCTAAATTATTATTCATCAACCCTGTATTCTATGAGTTTCCTGATTTCCATTGTAGGCGCCGGTCCCGGTGATCCTGAATTACTGACGGTCAAAGCGCTGAAGCGAATTCAGGAAGCCGACTGTATTTTGCATGACGCACTGGTAAGCGTTGAGATTCTCAATCTTGCCCGCCCGGGATCGCAACGAATCTACGTGGGTAAAACCTACCAGGATGGACAGGATCAAACCGACCGGCAGGATTCCATCAATCAATTGATCATTGACCTTTCGGTGAAAGGACAAAAGGTTGTTCGCCTCAAGTCTGGCGATCCTATGATCTTCGGGCGTGGTGCCGAAGAAATCAGGTTTTGTATTGAAAACAGCTTGAATTATGAGGTGATTCCTGGAGTTACTTCTGCATTGGGCGCTGCATCCCAGTATGGAATCCCCCTTACTGAACGGGGAAAAAACAGCATGGTGCTTTTTGGAACAGGTACTTATTGTGAAGGCGATTTCTGTGACCTTCAATCATTTGTTTCGGTGCTCAGATCTGGTTCACCCGTGATCTTTTTTATGGGACTTAGCAAACTTGTCAAGCTTTCCAGTCGTCTCATGGATCATGAAATTTCGCCTGATACCAAAGTTCATATACTCAGCAAGGTATCGCAACCTGATGCCCGTACCTATGAAGGTACGCTCAGCACCATTGCCAAAGTGATTGAAACCGAAAAGCCTTCCATGCCGGCACTGGTGATTATCGGTCAGAATGCAGAAAAATTAAGAGGATAGGGCGATCTGCCCGAGCAGTTCTATGCTACTTCCAGACTTTTCTTTGTTTTGCGATACACGTAGGAATTGAAAATGTTCCTTTTTGCAAACCGTAATTGCTTGTCTGAATTGACGAATTTTTGAAATACTGTCCTTGGAACTCCAAAGTATTCATAGGTTGTTCCATCCAAAAATGTAATTTCCATCAAGAGTCCTTTGTGGTGGAAATCTGAAATATTTGAGTCCGTAATGGTGGTGTTGTACTCTTCTAAATTTGCAGCAATGGTCTCAGGAGCAATGCTTACCAGGAAATGATAGGCATCTATAATCTGGCGGCTTTTGATTTCAGCCTCTGCAATCAATGAATCACCTTCCTGGAAATTATCAGGATGCCATTCTTTCACCAAACTTCTATAGGTTGTTTTTAACTTTTTAAGGTCGGTGTCTTGCTCAACATTGAACAATTTCTTGTATTCATTGATACGCTTCATAGATTTTTCTTTTCTTAAATTCCTGGCCACAGGATGCTTAACAGAGTTAGGGAACCATTCCCCACTTTTTATTAACGAGCGGCAAAAGTAACCATTTTACCTTCACAAATGCTAAGCCTATGTTATTTCTCCGTTATTGTTTGAAATTAGATAACCTTGTTTTTTTACGATCCAAGCTTTAGTGGCTTGAATATTAAACCGTTCTATTCAAACTGTTTCAACTTATTTCCCCAAGAACAGGTTATACCTTAGCCGAAATAAGTTGAAAAGGTGTAGCCGTCCATAACAACGATCTAAAACCTGTACTTCAAGGTAAGCAAGGCTCCCAAATTACTCAATGAAAAGTCAAATCCCTCTCTATCAATGCCCGTTGAGGTGCTTCTATTTTTCTCAAAATAGTAATTGACCGATGGATTGACCTCAGCCCCTAATAGAAAATTCTGATTGAATTGATAGAAAAAGCCCATTCCAATGCCAATGCCGGGATAATAAATATCAACTTTGCTATCTCTTTCATCTACTGGAATGGAGGGATTCTCTGAACTGTGATTGGAATAATTATAGCTCATTTGGGCATTCAATCCATAAATAAATATTAACCTGTTTGAAAGTGATGCCTGTTTTTCAATTCCTATCAGTAATCCACCACTCAATCTAGTGTCAGTTGTATTAAATGAACCGACCAATGGCTTGTTTTTGCGAACACTTGCTCCTAAATTGATGAACCCGATTTTAAACCAAAGGTCATCTGAAATCCTTTTGGAATACTTGATCGACAGGTCGTTTAAATTCAGATTGGGCGTAGAAACTGAAATCTCATTTTTTAATGCTAAGTCTGCCATGGGTTTCTGTCCAAAAACCGGACAATTGAGCACAAGCAACAAACTGACAATTGAATAGAAGATCTTTTTCATGGTTATTGAATTTAGTTTGTTCAACAACGATGAAAGTAATCAAATTATTATTCATTAAATTAAATAACTACATAATATTACTCAATCTCATCGAATTTGCCAATGCCACCCCATGTTATTTCTTCAGTGAGCCATCTTAAGTTCAATGATTTTGCACCATGGATTCCATGTTAATATTCAACGAAGCAATCTTATTCACCTTATTTCCATTAAAACTGGGTACAATTCAATGAAATAAGGTGAATAAGCCTTTGCTGAAGGTAAATCCTTGATGACTACCAAGGTGATTTTCTGAAAAATAAGATACTCTGTCACTTTCACATCGATACTTTATACTTTTTCCTATAGCCTTCTCTCGGCGTACTTTTTGAAATTGTTTAAAATATTTTGCCAGCCATCCCTTTGCATTTCAATCGTATTGCTTTCTTCAGCCTCAAATGATTCAACGATTCTGGTTTTGTCATCATCGTCTGTAAATACAATCCTTACTTTTCTGGCGTCTGAAAGGGTATATTCAATGAGTTGGTTAATCTTTACTTCATCATAAACCCCATCAAAGTCAAAACCTGAACTGCGGTCCTTGGCCTCCATGCGAAAAAGAAATCTTCCTCCTTTTCGTATGTCATTTTCTGCAAAGGTAGTATGCCAATCTGCCGAAGCATTGTTCCATTTAACGATGTGTTCAGGACTTGTCCACATTTCCCAAACCTGATAAATCGGTGCCTTAACAGTTGTTTCCACCGAAATGATTGTTCTCTGTTTCGTTTCCATAGTAATGTTATTTTGAAGTGATTAATTTTTTGAATCTTACCTTTGAACTTATGGATATTTAGGGATGAATCCCTTTGAAGCCAATCCCGAAGGCCGCTTTCCAATCCCACATAATGAATTATTATTTTACGCTGAATCTGGCAAGTAGTTACAGTCTTTTGACCTGCCTTATGGGGTCAAAGTAATGTTGACCCCTTTTCTCAATGTATTATGAACTTCTGCAATTCGATCCGTATATTGAATCAGTTCCTCAATTTCAGCAGCTGGCTCATCCGACCTGATATGGGCCTGATAGGTAAAATGAGTGCCCGCTTCACCCTCAGCGCCAAATTCTCCATTAAATACCACCTCCATACCCGAAATGGTCATGTTTCGCTTTGATGCTTCCCGGTAAAGATCGTCACAGTAGCAGGTGGCCAGTGAAAGCAACAGTAATTCAGCCCCACTGACCGAAGACCCAAAGCCAGTAGACTGAGGTGAAATCCTCATTTCCTTAGCCATTTCATCGGTCTGCACAACGATATCATGGTGATTGAAATTGCTTTTTATCATTGCAGAAATTTTCATGTGTCTATTCATTTTAGATGTATGTAATACACAACCTGCCTCTGTATTTCACTGATATCCATATCCAACACGCAACTATGCCTGGATACCTAGATAGTAAATATAAGAATTATATGGGAATAAAAAAAGAATAAGGGCGTAAAAATATACAGCCGAATAGCTGCGAGAATAGGGTAGGGACTTATACTTTACCGGTTCTTTTCCCGGCTTTCTTTAATTCAGCTTTTTCCAGGTTCTGCTGTACCCTGAACTTCACTATCTGGCTGATTAAATCCAATGGCAGGGGTCGATCCAAAGGAAATCGCACCGTGCCTTTTGAACCTTTATAAGCCGATACCTCCTTCTTGAAGTGTTCAATTCCCGAGCCTGTAGGATAAAAGCCGATGTGATTCTTGAAGGCTGCAAAATAAACCAGGATTCCATGGAATGAAAAGGCAGGCATTTGATAACTGATCGTTTCCTGGGCTTCTGGAGCCGCCATCCGGATGGTTGCTCTCAGTTCTTCCAGCATCAACTGAACTTCGGTTGGAAATCCTGCGATGTATTCATCCATGTCTTTGGCCTTGGGAGTGTTCATAGTCATGATGTCCAGTGTTAGATGGTTTTTATTCTAATTGTTCAATGTTCTTGATAAACACGATCCCCCGGTTGAAGGCTTAATTTACCTCTTTTTCGCCTTCCCATCGCGAAAGGCCTCCCCAGTCGATGGTTCGCTTATAGCCTGATTTCTTTAGGCTTTTCAAGGCAATTTTAGCCGAGGCTCCCACGGTGCAATATAAAATCAAGTATTTATCCTTGGGAATTTCATTGAGTCTGTCCGTGATGCTTGCATAAGGAAATGATTTGGCCGTTGGAATATGACCATTCGAATAGGCCTTTTCTGATCTTACATCGATAATCCAAATGGAATCAACTGGGTTGTCTACGATCTTTTTCAATTCTGATGGTTCAATATATTTACTTAATACCTTGCCCTTTGGACCTGCCTTACCTACAAATACAGATTGTCCCGAGGCCACATTTACCAATAGGATGACCAATAAGATCAATACAACCAGGGTGATCAAGACTTTAAAACTAAGGTTTGGTACAGATTTCATGTTCTAATTTGATTTTACCTTCACTATGACTATAAGAATTTACCACAAAGATACTAAGAACCAAATATTTACCAAGAATTTCTTAAGTTCTTAATTCCTTTCTCCCTTCTCCTTTTTCCTTTATTTGGTATAAACCCTGTTTTCCTGTTCATTGACCCTGATAAATGTGGTGCGTTTGCTCAGTTCTTTTAATTGCGAGGCGCCCACGTAGGTACAGGTGCTGCGGATACCTCCCAAGATGTCCTGTATGGTATGTTCCACGGCCCCACGGTAGGGAACTTCCACTGTTTTGCCTTCACTGGCCCTATAATCGGCCACTCCGCCGGCATGTTTATCCATGGCTGTTGCCGAACTCATGCCGTAGAATTGTTTGTACCTTTTGCCATCCCGCTCAATGGTTGCGCCACCACTTTCATCATGACCGGCAAGCATTCCGCCAAGCATCACAAAGTCGGCACCTGCACCAAAGGCTTTGGCCACATCGCCCGGGGTAGAACATCCACCATCGCTGATGATTTGTCCGCCGAGTCCATGAGCGGCATCGGCACATTCAATAATGGCCGATAGTTGCGGGTATCCAACACCTGTTTTGACGCGTGTCGTACAAACCGATCCCGGGCCAATACCTACTTTAATAATATCGGCACCAGCCAATAACAATTCTTCTACCATCTCGCCGGTCACCACATTCCCGGCTATGATCACCTGATCGCTGTATTTCTTGCGGGTCTGTTTTACGAATGAAACGAAATGCTCCGAATAGCCATTGGCCACATCGATGCAGATGTATTTTAGCTGAGGATTTGCATTCAATAGTTGGGCCAGTTTCTCAAAATCATGAGGTCCGGTGCCCGTACTTATAGCGATGTAATTCTCGATGCCGCGGGGAGCCTGTGCCAAAAACAAATTCCATTCATCAACGCTGTAATGTTTGTGGATGGCAGTAAACAGCTTCTTATCCGCAAGGGCAAGCGCCATTTCGAAGGTTCCAACCGTATCCATGTTGGCGGCCATAATTGGAATACCGGTCCATTCGGTATTGCTGTGCTTCATTTTAAACGTACGCTCCAGGTTCACCTGCGACCTGCTTTTCAGGGTTGAGCGCTTGGGCCGAAACATTACATCCTTGAAACCCAGTTTAATGTCGTATTCAATTCTCATTTTATTTCCTGTTATGACTAGTTGATGATTGATATTATTTAATGGATGCAATTTAAACTAAATCTACCGAATTATTTCCAATTTTGAATATAAATGGATACGCCAGGCACAGCAGTTCAATTCTGATCTCCACAAAAAAATGAATATCCTTTCCTCTTTTTTATAACAACCAGGTCCTGAAAAGGGTTCAGTTAGCCTTCTCTTATTGCTATCTGTAATGTATCTGTAATCTATCTGTAATGTATCTGTATCGTACAATACAGATAGATTACAGATAGATTACAGATACATTACAGAAGCAAGGTATCGGGCAGTATCCCAACCCTATTTTGGCAACAGGGCACCAGGTAAATGAATGGGTTGAGGGGTTTAAAAACGCCGTCAGATCGGTGAATCGAATGATGCAGGGAGGTAGATTCAATTTATTTCCGCTATCAATGATTGGGTATTTGAGGCTTTGCCATGATCATAGTTGTCGGCCTGTGGTGGCGGGTGGGGCCTGGTTTTTATTTTTACCAATCCTTTCAGAGCTTTGGGCTAGGGTAAAAAATGTTGTGCAAGTGTATCAACAATCGCATCAATATAGCAATCGCAGCTTTTGACCTTTAATCAAATGGTACATTTGTGTATGCTGGCATTCTGATCCAGTTTTAATAGGACCATTCATTTCCATATAATTAGCATACTCATTGTCCATATTTCTTAATAAATTCGTCAAAATCCTCCGTTTCATCGGCATCGATCCCCAATGTTAGCTCCTCATACTGATCCTGGGGCAGTGCCTCCATACAATCAGTTTCCGATACCATCTGGAATAGCACTTTAATTGATTCCAGAACATCGGAATTCTCCGTTTCCAGAACCAGTTTAATGATTTCTAATTTTTCATCCTGGATATTCATAATCTCGGTTTTAATAATTAAAAAACTGGAGATGTGACAACCCGACATGTTTCGAAGTTGTTTAACGTATCCGGTTCTGAATAGTTGCCAGAATAAAATAGAAAAATGAGTTTATTTCATGGAAATATTACCTTGAAGGTTGTTCTTTGAAATGATTGATTGCTGGCATTACACCTTGGGCTGGTGGTCCATCTTTTGAATGATTTCACGCAACAGGTCGTTTTGCTCTTTCCGTAAAGCAACAAATGTATTTACCCATTGAATAATTATAAAAAAAATGACTGCCGATATTACAAAATTTACAAACGGATAGTTAGGGAATAAGTTCATGATGATAGTCTTTTAGTGTTTGTGGTTTTTTCAACAAGTGATCCAATTCTGATTGATTTCAGGATGCAAGGTGTAAATATACGAATATTATTATATGTAAATTAACATAGGGTCAATTCTTTTATATTTCCTTTCAAGGGCTTGTTAAATAGTAAAAAACCAGCCAGTCAGGCATAAAAAAACCACCTGAACATTTCCTGTCAGGTGGTTTTCTCTGTTAAAACAGGTTAACCGGTGGTCTATTTTTTCTTCTTATCCAGTATCTTTTCAATTTCGTCCATCACCTTGTTCATTGAGGCGGTGGTCTTTTCAAAGGGTTCAGTGGAATTCATGTCTACGCCAGCCTTTTTCAACAACTCGACGGGATAGTCAGAACCTCCTGCGGATAGAAATTCCATGTAATTTTTCAAGGCTTTTGGATCGCCACTCATCACTTTTTCGGCCAGCGAAATGGAGGCGGTAAAGGATGTGCTGTATTGAAATACATAAAAACTGCGGTAAAAATGAGGAATGAAAGCCCACTCCATGCTGATGTAATCGTCGACTTTACAAATACCCTGGTCGTTGCCGTAATACTTGTTGACAATGTCTTTGTAGATTTTGCAGAAGGTATCTCCTGTCAGGGGATTGCCTTTTTCAGCCTCTTCATGGATCTTCAGTTCAAACTCGGCAAACTGGGTCTGGCGGAAAAGCGTTCCCTTAAAATTGTCGAGCCAGTTCATCAGGATTGATAATTTTACATCATCATCTTTCACTGTGCCAAGGATGTAGTTAAAAATCAATACTTCGTTGAAAGTAGAAGCCACCTCAGCTACAAATGTTTCATAGCTGGCCATTGGGTAGGGCTGAGTTTTGTTGGAGAAATAGCTTTGCATGGTGTGCCCAAGTTCATGGGCCAGGGTGCTGACATCGTTGTAGAGGTTGTTGTAATTGAGCAGAATATAAGGATGTCCATTGTAATCTGCCCCGTTTGAATAAGCTCCCGACTGTTTGCCCGGGGTAGGAAATACGTCAATCCAACGCTCATCTATGGCTTTCTTAACGGTTGCAACATATTCAGAGCCCATGGGCTTGAGGGCTTCCAAAATAAGCTTGGTGGCATCTTCATAGCTGTAGTGAATGTCCACATTTTTTACCACAGGGGCATACAAATCCAGGTATTTGAGGGTATCGACGCCCATCATGCGTTTTTTGATTTTCAGATAGCGGTGAAAAGCAGGCAGGCTTTTATTCACATTGTTGACCAGAGAATGGTAGATCTCAACGGGTATATTATTGGGGTAAAGTGAGGCTTCCAGCGACGAATCGTAATGACGGGCCTTGGCGTTGAACATATCCGTATTGACATGTCCGTTTAGCATTTCGCCATAGCTTGCCTTAAATTTGGCGAAGTTGTCCCAGTAGGCCTTGAACACAATTTCACGGTCTGCCCGGTTGGCCGATGCCCGGTATCGGCTGTATTCAGAGGTGCCGATTTCAACCTTCTCGCCGTTGGTCAAAGTGACGGTGGGCTTGGGCATCTCGGCATCTGAGAAGGTTCCGTAAACCGACTGAGGAACAGCAGAAACCATTCCAGACAGGGCCATGATTCGTTCTTCTGGTTCGCTCAGGGTGTGTTTCTTGGTGCGAAACAAATTTTCAAGGTTCATGCGGTAATCTTCAAGCTTGGGTTCGCTTTTAATAAACCCGTCAATGGTTGCCCAATCGGCCGATAGGATCTCAGGATCAATGAAGGCAGCCTTGGCTCCAAAGTTGGAAAACAATTGCTGAAGCTCCTGTTTCATGCCCGTATATTTCATATTTCGGGTATCAAGATCCGAATTCATTGAGGCATAAATGTACAGTTTGACGGCTTGTTTAGACAGCTCACTATTGAATTGGAGTGCTTTCAGAAGGTTGGAACTTGATTGGGTCAATGTTCCCCTGAATTTTTCGATGCCATCGAGTCGGGGTGCCAACTCATTCAGGGCTGTACGCCAGGCATCGTCAGATGGGAAAAGGTCGCTTAAGTTCCATTGATATTTTACAGGAACTTCCGCCCGTGTTTGCTGGCTGTAACTACTTGTTGCAACAAGCAGGCTGCTAATAGTCAGCAGGATTAACTTCGCATTTAGGATAAAATGTTTCATTTTTTATACATGTTTGATTGATCAATCAATAGGTATTTGTTTATCAGATTAATTACATAAAATCATATTTTTTATCTCTTATCTCCAATAAAAAACGCTTTTTCAATGTTCACCTTTGACAAATATAAATTTAATTGAAAATCTTCTTTGCTCCGACTGCTTCTATTGTAAAAAAATGCAAATCATTAAAGAGTTATGCTTACTTTTAGTTGTTGAAAATAAAAGTAAAAATTTTCGGGCAGCAAGTCACAAAAGACAAGGTTTTGGGTTGAGCTGTTTCATCCATGGGAACAAATAATTTATGTCGCAACTTAAAGTATATAAAGCATCAGCCGGTTCAGGGAAAACGTTTCGCCTGGCAGTTGAATACATGAAACTGGCTCTTACAGCCGATACGAACTACCGGCATATCCTGGCCGTCACCTTTACCAATAAGGCTACTGCCGAGATGAAATCAAGGATCATCGGCGAATTGTTTAACCTGGCAAAGGGTAACAATTCGGTTTACATGGATGTGTTGACCAAAGAACTGCGCTGGCCAGCCTTGCGGGTGCAAAAGCAGTCACAGTTGGTACTGAAACGCATACTGCATGATTATTCCAGGTTTTCAATCAGTACCATCGACAGCTTTTTTCAAAGGGTCATCAAGGCCTTCAACCGCGAACTGGGCATCAATGCTGCCTACAATGTTGAGTTGGACGAGATGAGCATCCTGGAAGAGGCCGTTGACCGGCTTATCCAGTCGGTTGAAACAGATCCAAACCTGCTGGCATGGCTCGATGCTTTTGCTTCCGAAAAAATAAGGGAAGGCAAGGGCTGGAACCTGAAGAAAGACATGATCAGGCTGGGGAACGAAATTTACAACGAAACATTTAAATCGCTCACCGAGGAATTGTACGACAAGCTCAATGACCGCGCTTTTCTGAAGGAATACCGTGCCAAACTCTACAAGATCATTGCTCAATACGAAAATAGGCTGAAGACGCTGGGGCAGGAAGGTTTGAATTTAATGGACCTGGAAAGTCTTACCCATGACGATTTTAAATCAAAGGGGAGTGGCCCTGCGGCAGGATTCAGGAAGATGAAGGAATTGTCGTTTACCTTGAATATCACCACCCTTCGGTCAACCACCGAGATTTCGGCCTGGGTAACTGCCTCGGTCAAAGAGCCTCATAAATCGCGATTGGAACAATTCGCCCGGGAAAAGCTGATGCCCCGGATGGTGGAAGCCGTCGGCTTGGTTGAATCGCAATCACGTAATTATTTGACCGCCCGGCTCATTATCAGCCAGCTGTATACATTGGGTATTTTGGTGGACCTGCGAAAGGCGGTGAAGGAAATTTGCCGTGAAAAGGGGGTGGTTTTGATCTCCGATTCAGGTCATCTGCTCAAGACCGTGATTGCCGAATCAGAAACTCCGTTTGTGTACGAGAAAACCGGTGCGATCTATTCTCATTTTATGATTGATGAATTCCAGGATACCTCTGGCCTGCAATGGAACAATTTTAAGCCATTGATCGGCAACTCGCTTTCGGAGGATAACCTTGGCATGGTGGTGGGCGATGTCAAACAGGCCATTTACCGCTGGCGAAGTGGCGACTGGCGATTGCTGGCTGGAAAGTTAGGGGAAAGCTTCCCAGGCTTTGGACTTCAGAACGAGGTGTTGAACAGCAACTGGCGAAGTCATGGGAAGGTCATCCGGTTCAACAATACCCTGTTTCGGCTGATACCGGAGTTGCTACAAACCCACATTGAAGGGGAGCTTTTGGCTGCCGACATTGCTGAAAACCCCGTGGAGATTACTATTCCACAGGTATACGCCGACAGTGTTCAGGAGATCTCCAACAAGGCGGTGACTGATTTGGGTTACATCAGGGTGAAGTTCCTGGAAAGTAAAGCAGACTTGAAGGTGGCCAATGAAGAATTGATCCTCTCGGAATTGGTTGCTTCGGTGAAATCACTTCAGGACAAAGGCGTAAGAGCTGGTGAAATGGCCATCCTGGTTCGCTCCAGGGGAGAAGCCCGCCAGGTGGCCGATTTGTTTCTGTACCAAAAAGGCCTGCCTGAAAACGGGACCTATAATTTTGAAGTACTTTCCAGTGAATCGCTATATATCATTAGTTCAGAGGTAGTTGCTTTTATCATTGCTATACTTACCAGCTTTCTGAATCCTGACGATCAGGTCGTAAAGGCTGAAGCCAATTACCTGTATTACCGAAAGATATTTCCCCAACTGAAGAAATTGAGGAAAGTGCCCAGACTCTTGGATGAAGATCAGAGTATAGGGCCAGCGGGCAGTGACCTGAATTTTAGGCTCAACCTGTTTCCCGATGCAAATGATTTGAAATCCAAAGGGACAGCGGCCTACGAACCAGAAACCTTTCAGCAGTTCGAGCAGATGAACCGTCCAGGGAATGAATTAATGCATTTCCTGACAGGGAAGCGGTTTAATGAATTGATCGCCGGGAAACCAATTCCTGAGATCATCTACAGTCTTTGTCAAAAGTTTAACCTCTTTAGCCTACCCAATGAGTTGGCTTATTTACAGGCATTTGTAGACCAGATTTCACTGTTTGAACGCACCCAGGCATCTGAATTGACCAGCTTTCTGAATTGGTGGTCTGAAAATGGCGATCGGTTCACCATCCCGGTTTCTGATAGCATCGATGCCATTACCGTGCTGACCATCCACAAGTCGAAAGGATTGGAATTTACCCATGTATTTGTGCCCTTTTTCAATTGGTCCATTCACCCGCAGGCAACTCCCGACAGGGCTCCCTTGTTATGGTGCAAGCCTGAAATAGAGCCTTTCAGTGATATGGAGCTGGTGCCCGTGAGGTTCAAAGCAGAGGTTGGAAATTCAATTTTTTACCGTGAATACTTTACCGAAAAATTCAATACTTACATCGACAACCTGAACTTGATGTATGTGGTTTTCACCCGGGCAAAAGCGGCCTTGTGGGTATGGGCTTCCTATTCAAATGGTTTGAAAACAGTGGGCGATTTGCTCAAACAGGCAGTAGAAAAGCAGGAATTGATGGGTTCCTGTGGCTTGAAACGGGAAGAATCGGTTCTGTTGAGTGATAGTTACGACCCCGAAAAGCAGCTCTTTGAATTGGGTGAAATCACCATTTTACCACAAGAGAAAAAGGAGAACGGACAAAAGGTAAAAAATGTAAAGCTTTCAGAATTTGAATTTGCTGATTTCCGTCAATTCCTAAATATCAAAAAACGGGGAGAAGATTTCTTTACCTGGGATGACAAGAAGAAAAGCGGCATTAACAACGGAAAACTGATTCATGATATCCTTTCCCTGATTGATACCACTGCAGACATTGAAAAGGCGGTAAGACGGATTCAACTGGACGGTAAAATGGATGCCGTAAAGGCTCAATCGATGAAGGCTCAATTGACCCAACTGCTGAACAACCCGGAGGTTAAGCCATGGTTCGATGGCACTTACCGGGTAGTGAACGAGCGGAATGTACTGACCGGTGCAAATGGAGTCAAACGACCCGATCGTATACTGATAGGACCGGAGGAGGTAGTGATCATCGACTATAAATCAGGAGAGGTGGAATCGGAAAATTACAAATACCAGTTGCGCACTTATATCCGGGAATTGCAGAATTGCGGCTACCAAAATGTTTCGGGTTATATCTGGTATACCAGGAAGAACAAAAGAGTAAAAGTTTAAATTGCTTTTACTCAGCAGGTGACTCCAAGTCACCTGCTGAGTAATCACAGAAAATTGAACTATAAACGATGAAATGCACTCTGATTTTTGTAATAGTGTTTGTTTGCTGTTTGAATCCATTGTTTTCAGAGGCTCAATCAGAAAATCTTTGTCATTATTCTACAGAAGGCAGGGATTTTTGGTTTGGATTCATGGGTAACCGTCTCAGAGGCATTGAGCATTACATTGAAATTACTGTTTCTTCAAGAATCGGAGCACAGTTAAGCCTTACCTACGGGCCGAATGATACTCCCATTCAGGTTGCAACTGTAGGTGCCAGTCAATCTGTTACCCTCAGATTGGAATATACTGACCTGGAACCTTTTGGATCTGATTTCATTGAAAACAAAGGGGTTCACCTGGTTTCGGATGAACTTGTGAATATATATGCCTTGAACTATCGGACGCAATCATCGGATGTTGCAGTCATTTATCCCACCATATCGTTGGGCAATGAATATTATGCCATGTGTTATACGCCCAATCCTACTTCCAATGCTGAATCGAACAGTGAATTTTTAATTGTAGCTTCCCAGGACAATACCACTGTAAAAATAACACCATCTGTTGATACCGATCAGAATAGGCACAAAGCCATGGTCGAATATTCAGTTCTACTTCAGAAAGGCCAGTCTTACCAGGTTCAATCATTGACCGGTGTCGGTTCTGTGCAGGGCGACCTTACCGGCAGTCGAATCCTTGCAGACAAGCCCATTGCCTTTTATTCTGGTGCAATGTCAACGGCAGTTCCATATACACTTTCAACTGTGAATGTATCAAGGGATCATTTGTATGAACAAATTCCCCCGATATCGACCTGGGGGAGGGAGTTCTATGTAGTACCGCTTAAATTGCGATCCAAAGACACCTACAGGATTCTGGCTTCAGAGGATGGTACATCTGTCATTGTAGAAGCGCTCAACAGGACCATCGTACTGAACCGCGGAAAATATGCTGAGTTTGAACTCTCCAGCAGCCAGGCCAGCCGGATTGTATCCAACAAGAGAATACTGCTGGCCCAATATTGCAGGTACCAAAAAGCGGACGAGTCAACCGGTGTAGGTGACCCTTTTATGATTATTTTAAGTTCGGTAGTCCAGAAAATCAATAATATTACTTTCGAGGCTTACACGTCTGATCTGATCACGGATATATTTTACGTCAACATTGTTACCCTCACTTCTGAAAAAAATGCTATTTCATTGGATGGAACGGATATAGGAAGTTATTTTAAACCTTTTCCCAATGGACTGTATTCCTATGCCCAGGTGCCTATTTCAAAAGGAACGCATACCCTGAAAAATGACAATCAAACTGGTGGGTTTTTGGCCTATGTTTATGGATATGGCAACCGGGGCGACACTGAATCATATGGTTATGGTGTTGGTTTTAACCTGGATATACAACTTGAAATTGGAGGCGATTTCTCAGGTGATGAAATGGTGATTTGTTCTGGATTTCCTAAAAAACTGGAAGCGCAAGGTAATTTTGAACGTTATGAGTGGAGCACTAAAGAAATTGGATCATCTATAATGGTTTCAAAAGAAGGTTTGTACACTGTAACCGGATACACAGCGGCAGGATGTGAAAAGTCAGCTTCAGTGTACGTTAAGGTGGATAAACCTGAAGTTAATTTGGGCGAAGACATCGGTTCATGCCATCCGGGAGATCTTGTCCTGAATGCAGGGTCTGGTTTTAAATCCTACCTCTGGCAGGATGGATCGACCAATGCCACTTTTACGGTTATGGAAACCGGAACCTATACTGTAACTGCAACCAATGAACTTGGCTGCCAGGCTTCAGACAATATTTATGTATTTGTTTTTGATCCCCGCTTCACTCAGAATTACGATGTGGCAACAGATTTACACCCCGATATCTCCTTTGTCAATCAAACAGAACATGGGGTAAGGTATCTTTGGGAATTTGGTGATGGTGCAACCAGTGAGGTGGAGAATCCTGTGCATCATTACAATCAGGTGGGTGACTATAAAGTCGTTTTACAAGTGACTTCCGATTCTGGATGTATCGATACCACAAGTTCAAGCGTTCGGATTATTCCCTTTAAAGTGAATACCCCCAATGCATTTCGCCCTGACAGTGAAATCCCAGTAAATCGTATTTTCCTGCCCATCACTGAAGGAATGGATCCACAGAATTATAATTTAAAGGTATTTAACAGGGTAGGGTCTATTGTTTTTGAAACCAGTAATCCAGAAACCGGATGGGATGGGAACTCAGAAGGACCTGGGATCTTTGTGTGGATTGTCAAATTCAAGGATATCCAGGGTTATAATCATTTGCAAAAAGGAACAGTGATGCTGGTGAGATAGGAAAGTTTCAGGTTCCATGTTCCAGGTTGAAACTTTAAACTTGGAACTCCTTACCGAAGCTCCCATTCTCCGGGTATCTCATAAAATGGAAAAAGGCTTTTCATTCCTGGGTCTTTTAAAAGAAAGGAGATAGATATTTCAACTGCTCCATGTGATCCAAGACCTACGCCCCGAAGGTTGGTATCATACGTGATTGCAGTTTTCATCTGCTTGCGCATAAATCCGGCCATGAAAATTGCATCGGTACTTTTTCTGGTTGTTTGCCTGGTCCACATACCCAGTGAAAAGCCTTTCCGGTTAGCATACAGCCCAAGGGTGATATTCTGTTCATTGCCTTGCGACTGAACGATCACATTGGGGTTGAAGGTACAGAACTTTCTCCAATGACCGGGTATGTGCCAGGGAATGTTGACTTCGAAATGGGCTGTGTATTTTCTCAAAAGCACAAAAGGGTAGGCTGAGTAAATCGACTGGTTGGGTTCGCTTAAATGATCGGCAGCCAAACCAAAGAAATATTTACCGTTAAAAGCCAGGAGCCCAGCCCCAAAATCTGCAAAAATAGCATTGCTGTTTTCAGGAACCGTTTCACCCGAAGACAAATATTCTCCGCTGATGACATTCAGGCCATCAGGAAAGATTAAACGATTGAAATGAAGGGCATTCATTTGTGCCCCGGCAGACAAGCTACCAAGCATTTTCCATTCCCGGTTGATTTGAATTTCCTTTGAATAAAGGACTTTAAAACTACTTTGGGTATAAATCCCGTCACCCTGGGAGTCCTGGTACATCAGCAGTCCAATGCCACTGCTTATCTTCGGAAGATAGGTATCGAAGGAGGCAAAGTAGGTGGTGTAAGCATTGTTCATCCCAGGCCACTGGTTGCGATACTGCACTCCGAAACGCGGCACTTTCATGGTTCCTGCGTAGGCCGGATTCATGTAGGTGGGATTCATGTAATACTGCGAAAAATAAGGATCCTGCGCACATAAATTTCCCGCACAGGCAATGAACAGGCCTATCAGAATGACAGCTATTTTCAGGTAACCCGTTCGGAGAAGCATCATGGAAAGTACAATGACTTTGTTTTGATAAAGGTATAAATAATACAAAGGATTATTAGCTGAATAATACGATTTGATGACCTGTCAAAATAAAAAAGCAGAGGAGAGAAATCTCATCTGCTTTCAGTGGTATATTTTAGTTAGGATGTTACTTTAAATTTTTCACCAGGAAATCGGTCATCTTGGTATATAAATGCATGCTGGTATTCCCACCTCTGATGCCATGATTGCGGTTGGTATAAACTGCCATGTCAAACTGGACGCCTGCTTGAACCATCCGCTCGGTAAATTCCATGGTATTCTGAAAATGCACGTTGTCATCGGCAGAACCATGAATCAGGAGATACTTTCCCTTAATTTTTTCAGCATGAAAAAGAGGCGAGTTGTCATCGTACCCATCGGCATTTTCCTTTGGCAGGCGCATATACCTTTCGGTGTATACGCTGTCGTAAAAACGCCAATTGGTAACAGGGGCTACCGATATGCCAGCTTTGAATACATCGGCACCCTTTTCCATGCAAAGGGCAGCCATAAAACCTCCGTAACTCCATCCCCAGATGGCGATATTATTCTTATCGACATAGGGCAATGTTCCAAGGTAACGTGCAGCTTCCACCTGGTCATCAGACTCGTATTTGCCCAATTGCATATAGGTCATTTTCCTGAATTCCTCACCTCTGGCCCCTGTTCCGCGAGGATCGACACAGGCGACCACGAACCCTTCCTGGGCCATGTAATTAGAATATCCTATTTCCCATTTGTCGAGCACCTGCTGAGAGTTGGGGCCACTATATTGGGTCATCAAAACAGGATACTTTTTCGAAGAATCGAAATTGGCCGGTTTAAGGATCCAGCCGTTTAATTCAACGCCTTCAGTGGTTTTAAATCGAAAGAATTCCTTTTTGCCGATTGAATATTCTCCCGCCAGGGTTTTCAGTGCCTTGTTGTCTTCCAGTGTGCGGATTAATTTCCCGGATTGGTCATGCAAGGTAACGAGGTTAGGAGTTTCGGAATTGGAGAAATAATTGATAAAATATTTAAAGCCGGTACTAAATTCAGCCTCATTGGTTCCGGTTCCGGTAGATAGTTTTCCTGATTTCTTGCCATCGAGACTCACGAAATAGACTTCACGGCGCAGGGGCGATTCTTTGGCTGCCTGGTAATAGAACACTTTTTTGACTGGATCAAAACCATAAAAATCAGTTACATCAAAATCTCCAATGCTCAGTTTTTTAACTTCAAAGCCCTGGCGATCATAGAGGTACAGGTGCGAATAGCCATCCCGTTCACTGTTGAGTACAATATTCTTGTTGTCTGGCAAGAAAATAAAATCATCATAAAAATCTTCACAGATATAGCGCTTGTTTTTTTCCGTAAAAAAGGCGCGGGTATCTCCCGTGAAGGGATTTGTCAAGACAATGTCAAGTTTATTTTGGAGCCGGTTTACTTTCATGATGGCAAGGTCAGAGGCATCAGCGGTCCATTTGATGCGGGGGATATATTGCTCAGGATCGTTTCCCACTTCAGCCGTAACACTGCTCTTCGACTTTAGATCATAAATCAGAACGCTCACTACCGAGTTCATTTCACCTGCCTTGGGGTATTTGTAACTGTAATTTCCCGGATACAGCTGATTTTCTTTTAGTTCCGGCTTTTGTCCCTGGTACATGGGGATATTGAACATTGGAACCTGCGACTCATTGAACTTGACAAATGCCAGGAATTTACTGTCGGGTGACCATTCAAAAGCTTTGTTATAACTGAATTCTTCTTCGTACACCCAGTCAGGAGCTCCGTTGATGATTTCATTCTTTTTGCCATCACGCGTTACCTGGTTCTCGGTGCCAAATTTCAGGCTCTTAATGAATAGGTTGTTATTGCGTACAAAAGCCACGCGTTCACCATCGGGCGAAAAGGTGGCCAGTTGCTGGGCCCCGTTCACTGATAGGGGGGTCATTTCCTTGGTGGTTTGGTTCCAGACAAAGTATTCAGCTGAAAATGAATGACGGTAAATCGACTCCTTTTGGGTAGTAAACAGGATCTTGGTTTCGTCATCGCTGAATGAATAATCGCTGAAATTCTGGAATCCGGGGGATTCAATTTTAGACAAATCGAACAATACATCTACCTTGTCGCCGGTTTTATAACTGTATCTGACAATTTTATTGCCCTCCTCCAGGGTCGAATAATTCAGTCCATCGTTCATTGAATGAAGACCGGACACTGTTTTTGAAGAAAAGATCCGACTGCTTGTCACATCCTTTAATTCAATCTTTTTTTGAGAAAAAGCAGTAATTGAGACGCTTACAAAGAATAAAATTAATATTTGCCTAATAGACATGATGCTTGGTTTTAATACGTTTTATTAGAACTCAAAACTTAGAAAAATATTCGATATAAAAAACAGTTAATTGATTTTCAAAATTGGACGATGAAATATGAACCCTCATTGAATATTTTTGTTGTGATAACATATACTCCGAAAGTAAGATATAAAAACTAAAGATAAAGGATATGAAAAAAGTTTCATTGCTCATGTGTTTAAGTTTATTCAGTATGATGGCTTTTTCACAAACCAATGTGGTCGAATTTTTGAAGGGAGGAAAGGCAGATGCAAATAAACTATTTCAGGCATATCTGGAACCTTATGCTTTTGCCCTTGGCGATGGGTTAAACAATGGTTGGTACAACTCAGCCAAAACACATCATCTTTTCGGATTTGACCTCACTGTGGGGGTAAGTGCAGTTCAGGTGCCCGATGGCTCAAAGACATTTGATATCAATAAACTGGGTTTAACCAGGATGGAAGTTAAAAGTGGTTCAAGTATTGCCCCAACGGTAGCTGGAAATAAAGCCCCGGGGCCTCTTATCACAGTTTATGACGACCAGCGAAATTCAATGGTTGAATTCAACAGTCCCCAGGGAACAGGGCAGGATCTTGTTCCGGTTCCCATGGTCCAGGTAGGTTTTGGATTGCTTCCCCATACCGATGTGATCGGCCGCTTTGTACCTACAATGAAATACAACAACAACGGCGATGAAATGAAGATCGGCTTTTGGGGAATCGGTGCCAAGCACAATTTTATGGAATGGATTCCAGGATTGAAAGCTCTTCCATTTGACGCTTCCGTATTTGCAAGTTATTCGGTTGTAGATGGCCAAAGTGCATTGAGTTTTACGGCAGCTGATTATAGTTCAAATCCAAATATCACCATCGAACCAGTCAATACGGGTGATCAGTTATTGAAGATGAGGACCAAAACCAGTAAAATTGGATTGGTGGTATCTAAAAAAATCGCCATTCTAACTGTCTTTGGGGGCATTGGACAAAGTACCAGCAAATCAAATGTCGACCTGCTTGGTACGTATCCTGTGGTTGCAAAGACACAGGCGGGCGGTCTGGCAATTACCCAGGAAGGCGCCTTGAAAGACCCCGTAGCTTTACAATTTGATACCTCCAATCTTAGCTTAGAGGCTGGTGTCAAGGTTAATCTTGCCATATTGGGTATATTCGCTTCAATCAGCAAATCAGAATATACTTCCTATAATGTGGGACTGAGCCTGGGATTTCGATAATCCTTATCTTATCAAAATATAAAACCGTCAATTACATAGAGCCAGCTCTATTGTCATTGACGGTTTTTCATTTAAATCACGTTTCTCCTTTATTTGCTTGTTTTACATGAGTGAAATCTGTAATTTGGTCATTATTTATCAGCTATAAATATTATCTTTGCCCCCTGTTTTTTACAATAAAGATCAATGATTAAAATTACTTTACCCGATAATAGTGTCCGGGAATTCGAAAATGAAGTGACCGGATTAGAAATTGCCGAATCAATCAGTAGCCGGCTTGCAAAAGATGTACTTTCGATCGCAGTTGATGGCGAAGTGTGGGATTTAAACCGCACGATTAAAAAAGATGCCCATATTAAATTGTTATTGTGGGATGATCGTGAAGGAAAAGAAACCTTCTGGCATTCATCGGCCCACCTGATGGCCGAAGCCATTGAATCGATCTATCCGGGAACCCAGTTTGGGATCGGACCCACGGTGGACAACGGTTTCTATTACGATATCGATCTTCCCCCAGGTCAGCAGTTGACTGAAAAGGAGCTGGAACGAATCGAAAAGAAAATCATCGAACTGGCCAGGGAAAAACATGACATTGTCAGACGTGAAATCTCCAAAGCCGATGCCCTTCAGCTGTTTTCGGCAAAAGGTGATACCTTGAAAGAAGAGTTGATCAGTGAACTGGAAGATGGAACCATCACCGTATACAACCAGGGCGGATTTACCGACTTGTGCCGCGGTCCCCATCTGCCCAACACGGGCTTTATCAAAGCCGTTAAACTGACTTCCATTGCAGGTGCTTATTGGAGAGGAAACGAAAAGAACAAGATGCTCACCCGCGTTTACGGAATTACCTTTCCGAAGCAAAAAATGCTGGAAGAATACCTTGTGCTGATTGAAGAAGCCAAGAAACGTGATCACCGCAAGATCGGTAAGGAAATGGAACTGTTCACCTTTTCGCAGAACGTGGGCCAAGGTTTGCCCATGTGGTTGCCAAAAGGAGCGATTCTTCGCGAGCAGTTGGAATCATTCCTGAAACGGGTACAGAAAAAATATGGATATGAACAGGTGATTACTCCCCACATCGGCGATATTAACCTTTACATCACTTCAGGCCATTTTGCAAAATATGGAGCCGATTCATTCCAAACGATCAAGACGCCTGCAGAAGGAGAGGAATACATGCTCAAACCGATGAACTGTCCTCATCACTGTGAACTGTATAAATTCAAACCCCGTTCCTATAAAGATCTTCCTGTTCGTTTTGCAGAGTTCGGTACTGTTTACCGGTATGAGCAAAGTGGAGAATTGCATGGATTGACCCGTGTTCGCGGATTTACCCAGGATGATGCACATCTATTCTGCCGTCCTGACCAGATCAAGGAAGAATTCAAGAAAGTGATCGATATTATCTTTATCATTTTCAAAGCGCTGAACTTTGACAACTATTCGGCACAGATTTCATTGCGTGATCCGAATAAGCCTGAAAAATACATTGGTTCCACTGAAAACTGGGACAAGGCCGAACAAGCCATCATTGAAGCCACTGCTGAGAAAGGTCTGAAAACCGTCACCGTATTGGGTGAAGCCGCTTTTTACGGTCCCAAACTCGATTTCATGATCAAGGATGCACTGGGCCGAAGCTGGCAATTGGGCACTATCCAGGTGGATTACAACCTTCCTGAACGTTTCGAATTGGAATACATCGGAGCCGATGACAAGCGTCACCGTCCGGTGATGATTCACCGTGCACCGTTCGGGTCCATGGAACGATTTGTGGCCGTTTTAATTGAGCATACTGCCGGGAAATTCCCACTTTGGCTGTCTCCCGACCAGGTTGTTGTATTACCAATCAGCGAAAAGTACAATGAATATTCAAAAAGTGTTTCAGAATATCTAAATAATTGCGATATTCGCACAATAATTGACGACCGAAATGAAAAGATTGGTCGTAAGATCAGGGATAACGAGATGAAACGTATCCCTTATTTATTGATTGTTGGAGAACAAGAGGCTGAAAGTCAGCATGTTTCTGTAAGGAAGCAAGGTGATGGCGACAAAGGATCGATGAGTCTTCCCGAGTTTGCCGACTTTATTAAAGCTGAAGTAAAAGAACAACTTTCATCATTATACAATTAAGATTATAAACTAATAATAGGAGGATTTGGCCATAGCTGTAAAAAGACCATACAATGGTGTAAGAGCAGAAGTTGCTCCTCAGCACCGGATTAATGAAAAAATTCGCACCCAGCAGGTTCGGGTAGTTGGTGACAATATTGAAAACCCCGGTGTGTTTTCGCTGTCGGAAGCCTTGAAAATGGCGGATGTGCTTGAACTTGACCTGGTAGAAATTTCGCCTAATGCAGACCCGCCCGTTTGTAAAATCACGGATTACCAGAAGTTTCTTTATCAGCAAAAAAAGAAGCAAAAGGAAATAAAAGCCAAAACGGTACAAGTGGTGGTGAAGGAAATCCGGTTCGGCCCAAATACCGATGACCATGATTTTCAGTTTAAATTACGCCATGCCGAAAAGTTTCTCAAGGAAGGAGCCAAAGTAAAAGCGTTTGTGTTTTTTAAAGGAAGATCCATCTTATTTAAAGAACAGGGCGAGATTCTGTTGCTGAAGTTTGCCCAGGAATTGGAAGAAGTGGGAAAGGTTGAACAATTACCACAACTGGAAGGAAAAAGAATGATCATGTTTATTTCACCTAAGAAGAAGAAATAGATTTCTTACATACATTAATTTTAAGGAAGATGCCAAAGATGAAAACCATCTCCGGAGCCAAAAAAAGGTTTAAACTAACCGGCACCGGAAAGATTAAAAGAAAACATGCCTTCAAAAGTCACATTTTGACCAAAAAATCCACTAAGCAGAAACGTAACCTGACTTATTGGGGAACTGTCGCAAAATCTGACCAGTCCAACGTAAAAGCTATGTTGACTATCTAGTATTGTTTTTTTTAGAGTAATTTAATTAGTTATCAATCGAATGAATTAGCTTCAAGATTCCGATAATTCGGGACGCTAACCATTCTAAAATCAGTTTAGTATGCCAAGATCGGTAAATGCAGTAGCATCACGGGCTCACAGAAAAAAAATCCTGAAGCTTACCAGAGGTAACTTCGGTGCCCGCAAGAATGTTTGGACAGTTGCAAAAAATACCTGGGAAAAGGGATTGCAATATGCCTACAGAGACAGAAAAGTAAATAAGAGAAATTTCAGGGCTTTATGGATTCAGCGTATCAATGCTGCAGTTCGTCCAGAAGGACTTTCTTATTCACAGTTCATCGGTTTGCTCAAAAAAGCAAACATTGAGATCAATCGCAAAGTTTTAGCTGATTTAGCAATGAATCACCCAGTAGCTTTTAGCGCAATTGTTGACAAGGTGAAATAACAATTTCGGTTTATAAGGTGAAATAAACATACGGAACCCCGCTGAAAAGCGGGGTTTTTTTTGCTTTATAGTTTGCCCTATTTTCCAAAAGGGTGTTCACCTATAATCTCAATGGTCATAGGGTCATAATAATTGGAACAGTTCATACCTGATGAACAGTTAATGTTCCAGTATGGTTCCATCGGGGGCTTGTGTGTTGCTTGTGTGTTGCTTGTGTGTTGCATGTGTGTAGGTGCTGTGTTTGGCAACACACAAGCAACTCTCATTCTACACACAAGCACCACTTATGCCAACAGTGGATCTATATCAGAACATCCACTAAGACATTCAGATTTAATTAAGGTTAATCATGTAGAGGAAACACAATTCCTGCATCCTGTCTTACCCTATCCATGATCTCCATCAGGTCAGAAGATACGGACCAGGGCATCAGGCTACTTTGTATTTTTCCGGCATCGAGGCATTCCATTACATGGGCTGCCTCCAGTTCATAGCCAGAGCCTGTTCCTTTGTCGAAATTGATTGTTTTTTCCTCTTCCCAGTTTTTCCAGTAGGTAATCGAAGTTGGGGTATAAAAGCGCCTGTTAAGCCTTAAAAAGCCATTCTCGAAGCAGAATTCTGTCTGTGTCGAGGAGTAGCAGGCAAAACTGGAAACCAGCGAAGCCGTTTCTCCCTGTGGATAGTTAAATGACATCATGATGCTCTCTTCAGCGCCTGTTGGACAAAAGGTGGCCATCGTTTTCATTTCAGAAGGTTTGCCCAGCGCCATCAGAGACATGAAGATGGGGTATATCCCAATATCGAGCAATGAACCTCCTCCGAGTTCTACATTGTAGAGTCTTTTTTCAACATTGTATTCAGCATTGAAGGCAAAATCTGAACGAACCATTTTTAAGACACCCAATTCCCCAGTGTGGATAATCTCCATCGCTTTCTGAAAGCTGGGCTGAAACATGGTCCAAAAGGCCTCCATGAGAAAGGTATTGTTCCTTTGCGCTGCTTCAATCATCAAATTAACTTGCCTTGAATTCATGGCAAATGCTTTTTCACACAACACGGCCTTTTTGTGGTTCAGACACAATAGCGTATGCTCGCAATGGTGGGAGTGGGGTGAGGCTATATACACCACGTCCACCTGAGGATCATTGACCATTTCGTCGTAACTGCCATAGGCTTTTTCAAATCCCATTTCATGGGCAAATGCCTGGGCATTTTCAATCGATCTGGAGGCGGCCGCATACAGCCGTGCATTGGGAAGCAATTGGAGGTCGGAGGCGAACTTTCGGGCAATTTTTCCGCATCCCAGGATGGCCCAGTTATAGGTTTTAATCATGATGGATCTGTAGGTTATTTTCGGGATGCAAATTAAGGATCTTTTCTGAAATATGGTTCAAAATTGCATCAAAAGTGGTCAACTGATATTTTGTTGGAAATTATCTGGATGCTGCCAGAAAAGATGGATGACAGGTAAATTGTGATTTATTGTCCTGTTTAATTTCACATAGGTCCAATCTCAATTCGGCCAGGCATAAAATTAGGTATGCTGATAAGATTGTTAGAAATCGGAGATATTTAAAGCCAGTAAGAGAAATGCTAATCTTTGACCTTTTTGCTGAAAATAGTAAGGGCGAACATTGATTTTTTCGTTTCAATCTTTTTGTTTTGGTTCTGCCATTTAAGGATATAAAATGGAATGCTGGCCAAAAGGAAGCCTGAACCCAATAATAAAAAAAATAATAAATTATTTCCAATGCGGTCAATCAGGAGGAATGAAAGCAAAATGATCAAAGCATTCACAGCAACAATGATTGAACTTGTAGCCAAATGATTGCCTGTTAATTTGAGTATATTGTGATGAATGTGGTTCATGTCAGGCGAAAAGGGCGAACGCCCTTGTGAGATGCGGATGGCAAAAATGCGGATTGTATCGATGACAGGTACGATAATAATGGCCAGGGATAAGGCGGGCAACCCGTGTACTACTCCACTTATTTCTGATTGATAAGTATTAAAATGAATGGTCATTGCAGCTATAATAGTTCCCAGAATAAGGGAACCTGTATCTCCCATGAAGATTTTATTGGTATTGCCGAAAATGTTGTACAAAAGAAATGCGATCAGACTGCCGGCTAAGCTGAAACAAGAAAATGAATAGATGTAATCGCCGGCGTTTAAAAACCAGAATCCATATACCAGCGACACCAGAAGGCCAACCCCACCAGCCAGGCCATCGACTCCATCGATCAGGTTAACTGCATTGATGATACCCACAATGGCAATCAATGAGATAATTACTCCTGCGATATATCCTATTTCTTCAATCCCGAAAATGCCATGAAAGTTGGTGACCGAATAATTTCCAATGAGAACCAGGTAAAGGGCGATGATAATTTGACCCATAAATTTCTTTCTTGCCGGAAGTCCAACGATATCATCTTTCAATCCAATTAAAAACATGACAATTACCCCGGCAAACAGGTATTTCAATTCATCAATATTAAAGCTTTTCGAAGAAACAATCGTACCAATGGTGAACCCGGCGAATATACCAATTCCTCCAAGAGTAGGGACGATTTGTTTGGCAGCCGACCGATGATTCGGAACATCAAATAAATTTATAATTTTAGAAACCTTGATTATTCTGGGTATGACAAAATAAACAATCGTGAAGCTTAATGCCAGACTTATAAAAACATTCAGATGTGTAAGCATATATTTTTTTAACACTACAAAAATAGAATTTTTATTACTTCGAGGATTAAATATAAGTTATGAGATTATAAATTTTGTGGAATGTTAGAATTTTATACGCGAATGGTTCATTTTTGCACATGAACTGCTTATTTATTTCGTTAATAATTCTAATTAGGCCATGCAAATATTAAATGTTAAATGCCTTATTGCCACAATTTTTTCATTCTGAGAATATTTCTATCACTTTTAGCAAAGGAGGATCAATAAAATTTCGTTCGCCAATAAATTACCCGATGCATTGCCGGCTATATAAAAGCAGAAGGTTTCAAAGCCTTGCCTTGAAACCTTCTGCTCAATATATCAAACCCGATAGGAGGCTTGCTGGATGATAATGATAGTCTATGATTAATCTTTATTCCAGTAATTAACTTCTTCTTCTGTTTCCTTATCCGATTGCTGAAGCCAGTAGGCTGGTGTGACGCGCTTACCGGATGGGCTTTTTAACCTTCGCTCATATACATCAATAACGGGGTTAAAAAGTATATCGGTAACGCCAAGATTGACGGTTGCCGGATCAGTGTCAGCGGCGATTTTCACATCATAGCCATTCAACTCAAGTATATTTTTCAAGAATTGAGCCCGGTCAGCAGAGATTCCTTTTTCGACCACAGTACAGCGAACGCCATCAATTTCTTCAACAAGATGTTTTCCTTTATTTAAGGCCATTACTTAATTCTTTTAGTTTAGAAATAATATACTGATGCTGCGGATATATTCGAAGATTCCACTGGCAAATCCAATAACAAAAACACCGGTAATACACATCACCAAGGCAATCCGCATAGCATTTGAACTTCGGAAAGTCGGAATGGGTTGATCATTATTTTCGATAAATATGGCTTTTATCACCAGCAAATAATAATAAAGTGAGATCGTTGCATTCAATACTGCAATCAATACCAGGATATAATATCCGCTTCCGGCGGCAGCTGTAAAGAGAAAGAATTTACCGAAAAAACCAGCAATTGGTGGAATTCCTGCCAGGGAGAACAAGGAAATGGTCATGAGTAAACCGAGTTTCGGATTTGTACGGTACAGGCCATTGTACCCTGAAATGGTTTCAACGCCCGAGGCATTGTGGATAGCGGCCACCACACCGAATGCGCCAAGGTTAGTGAATACATAAACAAGCACAAAGTAGACGATGGCGGTCATTCCCAATTCCCCGGCACCCAATATACCCAGCAGGATAAAACCGGCCTGTGCGATCGAAGAAAAGGCCAAAAATCGCTTGATATTGTTCTGGCGTATGGCAAACAAGTTACCGAGTGTCATCGTGAATACAGCCAATGTATAAATCATCGGCTTCCATAAATCCACTATATTTTTAAATACCGTAAACAGTACTATACTAAAAATAAAAGCGGCAGCGCCTTTTGATACTACCGAAAGATAGGAGGTCACATTAATTGGGGCGCCTTCGTAAACGTCAGCAGTCCAGAAATGGAAAGGCACGAGTGAAATTTTGAATCCCATACCGCTAACAAAGAAGATAAACCCGAGTAAGATCATGGGATCTTTTGTAACCAGGCTGGTCATATCGGCGAAATAAATGGTCCCTGTGGCTCCGTATAACATCGAAAGTCCAAAAAGCAAGATCCCTGAAGAGAGGGCAGAGGAGAGGATCAATTTGATACCAGCCTCGGCTGATTTACTCTTTATTTTATCGAAAGCGGCCAATCCTGCAATTGGAATGGTAGCTGTTTCAAGGCCGATATAGAACATTAGGAAATCACCTGCTGAAATCATGAAATTCATTCCGATCAGGGTTGACAAAGTCAGAATGAAATATTCACTGATCTTATCGGCATTTTCGGGTTTGCGCAACCAACCTTCAGCCTGAAGGAAAACGATCAGTACAGCCAGATTCAAGGTGTTTTTCATGAAAACGGTTAGTTGGCTTGACTGGAATGATCCACCAAATAGATTGCCCGTTTGGCCGGGAATAAA
>DASXUZ010000042.1:0-19470 GCA_036504555.1 Prolixibacteraceae bacterium
TCAATTAAATCCTCCTTCATGGCTACCGATTCGATGGTGCAGTCATTGATTATGCCCGAGATATATTCAATATGATCATCCGTTAAATTACTCATAGGATGGTATTGGTGAAGTGATAATTGTATTGATTGTGTTGATGAAATCTCTTAATTCAGCTTCTTTTTCTCTTTTTGTTTCACTGCCCTTTGGAGTCAGCGAGTAGTAGTGCCTGACCCGTTTGCCTATATTTTCAGTTTCTACCACAATGAGTCCATCATCCCTTAACTTGTGTAAGGAAGGATACAAAGAGCCTTCCTTGAGCAATATTTTATCATCCGATAATTGTTTTACCAGCTGTGTAATCTGATATCCGTACAGCCTGCCCTTTTCGTCAAGTAACTTGAGGATGATGGTCGACAATGTTCCTTTTAATAGTTCTTTTGAATACATAGAACAAATATACATAGATATTCGATGTATGCAAATTTAATTAATAAATATTTACAGTTTAATCTAAAAAAAAAGCGGAACCCGGTTACCCGAATTCCGCTTTCTGCAGACTGATGGCGTAGGTTATTTAAAACATATCATCCTGACCCTGGCTCGGCTGATCCGATGGAGCAGGTTGTTTTTCCATTTTGTAATTGTTGATCTTGTAGCTCAGTGTCAGCATCAGTACACGGGGTTCGCGCTGCATCCTGAAGGACGATTTGAAATTATCGCCAAAGGAGGTTCCTTCAAACTTGGCAGTTCCCAATACATCGCGCATGCTCAAAGTGGCCGAGAGTTTCTTTTTCATGAATTCCTGGCGGTACGATACGTTGGTAAACATCATTCCTTTTTGATCACCCTGTGCCGAAACAGAAGGGCCGCGGTAATTTCCTGTAAGCTGCAAACGGCTGTCAGGAGTGAATTTAATGGTGGCATTCAACCTTCCCGAGTAATTGGTGCTTTGCCGATCCACTGATTGGCCAAGTACCTGTCCTTTCAATTGGTAGTTGTACAGGCTGAAACTGGTATTGATCAGCAGCCATTTGGTGGCATCGACGTTGCCCATGATTTCACCACCGGCCGAATAGTCGCGGTTGAGGTTATCCATGGTCATGTACGATATTTCGCCTACCTGTTTCTGTAGTCGGGTAATGAGGTTGTTGGTCGTCCGGTAAAAGGTCTCGAAGGAGAGGAACGATTTCCCAAAGTTGCGGATATAGCTCAGTTCATACGAATCGGTGTACTCAGGCTTCAGGTCTGGATTTCCGGTACGGATCGCATATTGATTCATGTAGCTGGGGAATGGATCCAGATCGCGGCCATCAGGACGATTAATACGACGTGAATAGCTGGTCATGAATTGATTTTTGTCAGCCATTTCGTACGAGAAATGCGCCGATGGAAATACATCGAACATATTGAGTTTGTAGGGAGTAGCGACTTTTGAATCTTGGATGGACCGGTTGGTGTACTCACCTCTCAGACCAAGCTGGTACTGGATGGATTTCAGGCTTCCTGAAAAGGTGGAATAGAGCGAATGGATATCTTCCTTAAAATTCATGCCGCTGGTAAAATCCGGATTGTTGATCCCGAAGTTGGTAAAATGGAAATCTTCGTTTTCACGTTCCATGCGGCTTTGAACGCCCGCTTCAAATTTACGTCCAGCGGCCAGGGGTAAGGTATAATCAATTTTCATCCGGTAATCATTCGACTTGCTAATTTCGTCTGTCACCACCTGGGACTGATAGGTTGAACTGGGTCCATAATTGGAGTCCGAAAGATATTCATTGGTGTTTTCAGATGAATTCCCATCGCGGTTTCGGTAGGTGAAAGTACCTTCCAGCTTGTGGGTTCCCGCGTCATTGAATTTGCTGAAGAAACTGGCATCAGCACTCACAAAGTTACCATCCCGGCTGGAATTGTTTTCCTGAATGGTGAATGTATCGACGCTGGCTGGTTGGTAATATTTATGCATTTTACCGCCCCCTGCGCCATCGAAATTAAATTTACCTACTTGTCCAGATAGCGTCACTGAAGTCTTTTTGGTGAGGAAATAATCAAACCCGGCTTTTAGCTGCTGACCGCCTCTGGACTGATCTCTCCTGCCTTCAGAAACCAGGAATGTCGTATCCGATGCATACGTTTCACGGGTCGATTTCATGGTCCCAAAGTCCGTATTGTCGTTCCAGTTGGCCCCAAAAAAGAGGTTGTATTTTTTTGTCTTGTAATTCAGGGTTAAATCGGTTCCATACTTCTCGCCTGTCCCCGCATTGGCATTTAAAACTCCGTTGATACCTGCAAGCACATTCTTTTTCATCACAATATTGATGATGCCCGCCTGTCCGTCAGGATCGTATTTGACCGATGGATTGGTGATGATCTCAATATTTTCGATCACCGATGAAGGAATCTGTTTCAGGGCATCACTGCCGGTCAAGACACTGGGCCGACCGTCAATCAAAACGGTGAAATTGGAGGATCCGCGAAGGCTCACATTTCCGTCGATATCCACATCAACCGATGGGGTATTCTCGAGTACCGTCACAGCGGTTCCACCGGCGGCATTGACATCCTGGGCCACATTGATCACCTTCTTGTCAATCTTATATTCTATCCTGGCACGGTCGGCCACTACATCTACCGCGCCGATCTTCTGGGTCGAAACGGCCAGCTTAATCGTTCCCATGTCAACGGTCGTTGCATTGGGGATGATTTTAATATCGTTGATGGTGGTTTTTTCGAACCCGATGAATTTAGCCTCTACGTAATAGACTCCGAAAGGTAAATCGGTGATTTCAAACAGACCGGCTGCATTGGCAATTCCTCCTGTCACCAATTTAGAATCCCGCTTGCTGTAGATGGCTATGTTGGCATATTCCATGGGTGTATTGCTGTCAGCATCAATAATTTTTCCTTTGATGACCCCATTCTTTGGCATGTTCCCCATTCCTCCCCGGTTGGCATCCGGAGTTGCTTGAGAAAAGGCGCTCCCCACTGTTGAAAGGATTAAAAACAGTAAAATCAATACATTCTTCATCGTCAATAATTGTTTATTTATAAATCTATACTCTTTCAGACATGACAAAAGAGCGAAAGTTTAAGGGCTCCGGGAAAAGAGTTGTTAATGTTTGTAAACGATTTGTTGTATAAATAATATTGAAAATTTGCAATTGAGATGTTAAGCGGAACAATTTTTGATTGAAATTGTCTACTGAATGAATAGCAAGCATGTGATGAAAAAATATCTTTTCCTGCTTTTAAATATCTGTGTTTTGGCCTCCTGTTCTGTTTCAAACCGGATCATCAAAACCGATGAACCAAAGGGCTTTAAACTGATTCAAAGCCCGAAGGCTTATTCTTCCCCTAAAGTTGGGACTACACCCGGACCATCGAAGGTGAAGATTACGGCCACTTACCTTTTTGAAGAAAAGCAAAATACACATCCTGAAACAAGGGTCAATTTCAGTATTTCACCTCTGTCCCAGGCCCTTGCCCGGGATTCGAAACTGTCAGTGAATCTGGATGGGGAAACAATTGAGCTAGGTACAGCCGATCAAGCAACAGTTGGCTGGTTTCTGCTGCCTGAAAACCTTTGGGTTTCAATGGTATATTCCCAAAAGATACATTTCATTCTTGATCAGGCGAAAGATAAAATTGAGATTGTATTGAATCAGTCAGAGAAAAATAAGCTGACAGAATTCTTTCGTTTGGCCATTGAACAACGGGACATTCAATTTCCGGCCCTTCCGGAAGGACTAAAAAAGTGGTGACAAACCAATCAACAGGGTCCATTTTCAGCCTCCGGGATCCTGCCAACAGCGCCTTTTGAATCAGTCACTTCTGGATGAACTTTTACATCGTTTTTAATGTTTCAATGCCGAACAATTAAAACAAAGGTTATGAAATACGTAGTATTGGGATCATTAGGAAATGTCAGCAAACCCCTTGCTGAAAAATTGATTGCTTCAGGCCATTCAGTAACAATTGTGAGCAGCAAAGCTGAAAAAGTAGCTCAAATTGAAGCCCTTGGAGCCAAACCAGCCATTGGATCAGTGGAAGACCCTGTATTTTTATCCAAGACTTTCAAGGGAGCCGATGCCGTTTATACCATGGTTCCACCTTATCTGGGGGCCAGGGACTGGAAGAAATACATCGCCCAGATTGGCCAAAACCTGGCAGATGCCATTCAATCTTCCGGAGTGAAAAATGTGGTCAATCTAAGCAGTATAGGAGCCCACATGCCCGAAGGTTGCGGCCCGGTGAGCGGCTTGTATTTTGTTGAAGAAGCGATGAACCGCCTGGAAGGGGTCAATGTATTGCACCTTCGTGCCGGGGTTTTCTACCTCAACTTTTTTTCCAACATTGGAATGATCAAACAGAGTGGTATCATAGGTGGCAATTATGGTCCAAACACGAAATTGCTTTTAGTCCATCCCAATGACATTGCCGATGTGGCAGCCGAAGAATTGAAAAACCTGTCGTTCAAAGGCAAAAGCTACCGGTATGTGGTTAGCGATGAAAGAACCACCAACGAGGTGGCCTTAGCATTGGGCAAAGCCATTGGAAAGCCTCAGCTTCCATGGGTCGATTTCAAGGACGCTGATACCCTGGCCGGGATCATGCAGGCAGGATTGCCCGAAGAGGTCGCCCTGAATTATACCGAAATGGGTACTGCCGTTCGCAGTGGAGAAATGGCCGCTGACTACAACAAAAATCGTCCTACAAGCTTTGGAAAAACCAAACTGGAGAATTTTGCCTCCTATTTTGCAGCGGTGTACTCACAACCACAATCGGCTGAGACCTCCAATGCTTAAAATATTGCTGGAAAGCAGAAAATGAAATCCAGTTCATGGCGGCCATCTCCTGAAACAGGGTGCAGCCGCCATGAACAGGATCTACTCAAAATAATGGGGTACAAACCGGCTGGTGTTGCCTGTAATCAGGCCATCTGATTCACGTATCCCCATGCCGGCGGCTTCTCCGCCAATCACCCAGCTGCCGATCACCGGGTAATTGCCCTCAAAATTGGGCAGGGCAGCATATTGCTGGTAAATGTATCCTTCACTGCCATATTCTCCATCAGTTTTGGCCACCGACCGACCATTCACCCAGATATCGACATTGGCCCCCTCACGGGAATAGATTGGTTTTTCTACATAGTCACCCGAGAAGGGACGGGTGGTCTTACATGGCAAAATATATGGTGAGCGGGGAAAGAGTTCGTGCAGCACACAAAGAATCATCTTGTTTGAAAGAATCATTTTCCAGGCAGGTTCAATCCACCAGCATTGTTCACGGGTAGTGATCAGTTCAGGTCCAAACTCCTCAGCCAGCATCCACTCATAGGGATAGAGCTTAAAGATGGTTTCAATGGGCTCAAACCGATCATCTGTAAAGCAGCTGCGCCTGGAATCGAAACCCAGCTGGTCCATGTATAAAAACCGGGTATCCAGGCCTGCCTGCTGAGCCACATCTTCCATATACTTGACCGTCATCAGATCTTCCAGGCTGGCTTCATTACAGCAAAAATGCATGCGGTTCGATTTCATCCAGCTGCGAATCACCTTGTAATGGGCCATCATCTTATCGTGGATCGAATTGAACTGGTCAGCCATCGGCTTCACATCTTTCATCCAAAACCATTGAATAACAGACGATTCAAGCAGCGAAGTGGGCGTGTCAGCATTAAACTCCAGCAGTTTGATGCTGTCCTTGTTGACCGATAAATCCATCCGGCCATAGAGCGAAGGTTGATCTTCCATCCAGGACCAACGAATCAATTCGGCATATTTGCGGTCAATGAAAAAGCGGTCGTACCATTCACGCTTAATGACATATTCGACCGCCTCACAGCACATCGAAAAGATCTCATTGGTCGCTTTTTCGATATGCAAAACTTCTGATTCTGAAAAACAATAGGCAGCGTTTTCTTTCCAGTAATTGTCTCCTTCATTGAATAAAAAACCTTGCTGTTCGATGGTGGTCTGCCAATTGTGACGGGGTGAAAATTCGATTCTTTTCATAATCAACTAGCTAGATACCGAAGAGCTTCGTCCGCTAAATCCAAAGCCGCCGGTGCGAATGTGGGCCGGTACATGGCCCGGAGTGCGGATCTGAGTGATCGTTGAGGGCTGAAACCTCCCGGGATTGATCATCGCGTTGGTCAGTAAAAACCAACCCATCCCGTAATGGCGGTAATGTTGATCGTTGATTACCGTGTCGCGGGTCTGTCCATTTTTATCCGCTCCCGTAATCCATTCATCTTTTTCCTGTAGTTGATTGGTGCACGAACCAATGGCTGCAATCAAAACTGCGCCGAGTATAATGGAGGATGATCGTTTCATTGAAATTAAAAATTTGAATGCGAAAGATAAGAATGTTGTTCAATATAAGCAAATCCATCGCATCAGGGTGCCAGACGTTTCATGCAATTCATCATCGCGCGTGAATTGTGGTAGTTGCCCTTCCAGATCTGTGACTTCATGGCCAGCTTTTCCTCGGGCTCCTTGTCAATGCCATTGGGATACCAGTCCCCATGGACATGATCAATCAGGTAGGTATTGATATAGTGCCATTCGGTCTGGAACAATGCTTTGTAATTGTGCGCATCGTTGGGAAAAAGCGTTGCCATCATCAGCAGTGAGTTCATTCCTTCGGCCTGTGCCCACCAGTTCTTGGTGTCCTTGATGATGGTAACGGTATCCTGGCCCTTGAAATAATAACCAGCCTCATAAAATCCGCCCACTGTTTTATCCCAGCCATAGCGCATGGAATGATCGACCATCTTTTTGGCCTTCCGAAGGGTCAGGGTATCATTTTCCAAACCGGCCACTTCAGAAGCTTCCAACATCAGGTAAGCAGTTTCGACATCATGGCCAAATGAAATGTGATCGAGCAGCCAATGTTTCTGGTGAGCTTCCTTGGTCGAATCGCGGTATGAAAGGGGCGACAGGTCCTCGTTCAGGAACAGTTGCAGATAGCCTTTGGGGGTGGTAATCTTGTCACGGATCAAAGCCAGCATCATCAGCAATCGCTCTTTCACCACCGGATCGGGCCATACACGGTACAATTCGGTCAAGGCTTCCAGCAAGTGAATCGAACTGTTCTGATCTTTGGGCGGGACTCCCTGGAATCCCTGCTTCAAAGGTGTTCCATCGGCTTCCAGGAACTGGAAATAACCACCGTACCGGGGATCGTAACTGTGCTTGTCGAGCCAAAGAAATGCCTTCTTTGCCAATGCAAGCGCCGAGGTATCCTGGGTTTGACGAACATAGGCCGACAAGGCATAGATGGCAAATGCATTTCCATAGGCCTCTTTCATAATCCGGTTCACTTTCCCCGATTTCAATACATTTCCCTGCTGATCGACCAGGGTATAGAAACCGCCCAGCTGAGGGTCCCACATTTTATCTTTCAGAAACTGAACGCCGTGGCTGGCCATCTTCAGATAATAATCCTTTTTGGAGGGGTAAAATTCAGCCACCGTTGAGCAGGTCCACACGTGGCGGCTCTGGGTTACAATCATCTTGTTTTGCGGCCCATCGGGCTCCCACTTATAGTCAAAATCACTCAGGAAACCTCCGTAAATACTGTCGACCGTACGTGGATACCATACCTGGAGCAATTCTTTGTTGAAAGAGTTTGACAATTCATTGAATATTTTCTGGTCATTGGGGTCCGTCGGCTTTTCCTTCACCATACAGGAAGTGCATGCAAGGAAAATTACCAGGATGGGGAGTAAAGTTGGATGGGTCATGGCTTGGGTTTAAGGCTTGGTTAAAAAGGCAAAGTAAAAAATCAGGGGATCACTGAACAAGGTCAAGTGAATCAGAAATCGAGCCTGTAAAGTAAGGTTGTGCTGATAAGGTTATTGAACTGGCCTTTCAACCAGTAGGATAATATTTCGCCCGGCTTATCACGGATAGGCAAAAGTGAATAGGCCCCCCGCAAATCAACGGACAAACGATCAGTCATCTGGAACCGGAACCCTAAGAATCCCTGGAAATCAAAATTGTTAAAGGTAGCTTGACCTGGCGGGGGAATTACCTTATCGTAGTTATCGTAATCAGCGCCACTCATCAGGTAGCCAGCTGACACTCCAGCCAGGATAGAACTCTTCTCACTGGTATGTACCCCCAGGTAAACCGGAAGGTCAATATAATTCAACCTCATTTTGTAAACTGTCTGGTCGCCGATTTTGGGATTTGGATTCTTGCGGCTGCCTTTTTGGGCGAACTTAATTTCCATCCCGGTAAAGACAGTCCTTGACAAATTGGTCAGCACATAAGCGCCTGCCACGATTCCTGGCTTGTGATACCCGCTGTACCCATCACCATCCACCTGAGAGGCATTTAAACCGGCCAGCACACCGCCCTGGAAGGCCTGCGAGTAAGCAGCAATCCGGGCAAAAACCAGCAGAATGATCAATACGGAAAATCGTTTCATAATTGTTTCAATAAGAGTTCCTTTAATATTTCTACCCCTTTACCAGCCTTTTCCTGGATGTAGGTGACATTCCGGATAAACACCTCCGGGCGTTCGGGATCAATCACATAGATGGGAGTTCCGCGCCTGACATAATTCACCAGCCCTGCGGCCGGGTATACATTGAGCGAAGTGCCAATCACGGCCAGGATAGTGGCCTTTTCGACCATCGGGATCGCCTGATCCATGGCAGGAACAGCCTCGCCAAACCACACGATGTGGGGGCGCAACTGGCTTCCCCTGGCACACAGGTCGCCAAATTTGAGTTCCCAGCCGTCAATGTCGTAGATCAGCGACTCGTCAACCGAACTGCGTGCTTTTTTCAATTCGCCATGTAAATGTAAAACTTTCGAGCTTCCAGCCCGTTCATGGAGGTCGTCAATGTTCTGGGTAATGATATTCACCTCCAGATATTTTTCAAGTTCGGCCAGCCCGATGTGTCCTGCATTGGGCACACATTCGTACAATTGCCTGCGCCGGTCGTTGTAAAACTTCATGACCAGCTGCGGATTCCGGGCCCAGGCTTCGGGGGTGGCCACTTCCATCACGTCATATTCTTCCCAAAGCCCATCCATGTCGCGAAAGGTGCGGATACCACTTTCCTGGCTCATGCCTGCTCCCGAAAGAATTACAAGGTTCTTTTTCATGGTGCCCAATCGATTAATAGATTAAACTCAATGCTTTAAAAGTTTCACTTCTGAAGCTTGACGGTATCCGTTCACCTTCAAGGTTCCTTTTCTAAATACATCCACAATCACATAACTGTTATTCTTAAGACCACTGCCATACACCGTTG
Organism: Prolixibacteraceae bacterium; assembly: GCA_036504555.1. Classification (GTDB taxonomy): domain Bacteria; phylum Bacteroidota; class Bacteroidia; order Bacteroidales; family Prolixibacteraceae; genus Aquipluma. The sequence continues at coordinate 9,251 of DASXUZ010000042.1, forward strand.
AGATAAATGAATAATAGTGTATTTTATGAATCATGCTATATTTTTCAGCGTTTACATGGCCTTGAAATACGCAAAGTACTTTTCCCGAATCTTCCATGATCTTTCTCACCTCCGGGGCATTTTGCGCACTTCGCTTCATGCCTTTTGAATTGTCCAGCAATTGATGAATGAAGACAATGGCTGGAAACTTATCGGCTTTCAAATCCTGCTTTAACCATTCTACCTGCTTTACCGGGATCCAGGATTCGACTCCCCGGTAGTTATCCTTGTTGTAATCCTTCTCATCGCCGGTGTAATTGCCATCCATCACAATAAAATGAAATCCTTTCTGATCGAAGGAATAATAATTTTTATCCTTTGCAATGCCTGTATTTTCCACCCGTTCGAGAAATTGCGTTTTGGTGATCCCATCCATGTCATGATTCCCTAGCACGTGATAGGTAGGCCCCTTGAATTGCTGAAAGACGGCCTCGACATCGGTCAGGTATTTCAGGGTATTGGCTTCGTTTGGAACCTCGTCCTGGTCTTTAAAATCGCCCAATTCAACGATGAAATCAACCTGCTCCTTGTTCATCACGTGAATGAATTCACCCAGTTTGCGGAGCGATTGGTTGTAATACCGCTCCTTGAAATGCGGCCTGTCTGCATAATGGACATCGGTAATCAATCCAAAGCGCAGGACCGGCGCCTTTCCCCTTTTTACAAACAAACTCACACAAACCAATAATCCCAAGGCGACCACCAGGGTCAGCCAAAGGGCCTTCCTTCTCCAAACAATCAATTTTTTCATTCCCCGCCCCATCCGTTATAGGAGATCAAATATAGGAATTTACCAGTTTTTTCAGGTATTTTAGTCGTTTAGTTTTTTATTGACATCTTTTCTGCTGGCTCATGGACTCAAAGGTTTGATTGATTCATTCATTCCGGTAAGAGGTTAGGACACTTCAATTCTTTGAGCCTCATTTTCAGATCATAAGAATAAAGTTAGGTTTTTGAACCAATCCTGCTGGTGATCGAATACACAATGGATGTAAAATTCACAATAATCTTAAAATTGCTTTCAAACCTTCCCGATAATTTATACCTTGCATTCCTCTTAAATTAAGGGAACATTTGACCTAAACCGAACTGCCAATGGCCTGCCTTCATCATCAATTACGACTTGTAATTCTCATCACCTGTGGGATTTTCTCCCCGGGATACGCGCATGCACAGAAGAAAATGGATACCCTTCACCTGGTTTTTGCTGCAAACAGCTATACTTATTTACAAAATCTACTCCCATTGAATAGCAAATACTTCATGCCGAGGTATTAAAAAAAGGATCGTATGAAAAATAAAATGTTGACTCATTTAGTGATTCTCCTTGCAGCAGGCTTCATGACCGTGCTGCAGTGCAAGGCCCAGAAGACAGTCAAAATACAATTTGACAGTCGCAAGGAGGTTTCAGGACAAAAGTTTGCCATCCGGGATATTTCGCCAGGCCTTCCCACCAACTGGGACGGCTACAACTTTGTCGTGCTGGAATTCAGGATTACCACCCCTCAGCGGTTTCATGTCGGCTTTACCACTGAGAGCGGCTACAACGAACTGCGGGTGATGAGCTACACACCCAATGGATGGAACAAACTGGCCATCCCCTTGCGGTTTTACAGGGCCTTGCCCGATGCGGCATCCGACCTGGCGGCCACCTACAACCAGGCACGCTACACCGGATGGATCAACCTGGGCGGCAATCGGGTCCCACTCAAAGGGGTCGATTCGATTGGCATCCGCATGAACGTCCCAATCAACAATCCCTCCATTGAACTGCGGTCAATATCCTTATCGGTGGACGATCCGGGAGATGTCTACATGGAAAATAAACCCCTGGTCGATGAGTTTGGTCAATGGAACCTGGGCGATTATGAAGGGAAAATAAAATCAGAAGATCAACTGCGCAAAGAGTGGAGCTCGGAAGACAAGGAGCTCGTTTCAACAAAGGCATACAATTATTCAAAATATGGCGGTTACTTAAATGCCAAAGTAAAATCAAGCGGTTTCTTCAGGACCGAAAAGATCGGTGACCGATGGTGGTTTGTTGATCCAGAAGGCTGCCTTTTTCTCTCCGTGGGGGTTGATTGTGTGAGTCCCGGAGGGGGTGGCAATGCCATCAACATTGACAAGCGCAGAAATTTATACAAGCAACTTCCTCCCGCAGGAGAAGGATTTAATCCTGAAAAACCCAACACGGCCTCATTTGGCACCTGGAACCTTTTCCGCAGATATGGCAATGATTACCCTGCAAAATCAAGGGAATTGATTGTTAAACGAATGGATAAATGGGGCTTGAATACCATCTGCAACTGGTCAAGTCCTGAGGTGACCGCCCTGAACAAAAAGGCCTTTATGACCCAGTTGCGCGGATTGGGAACCGAAGGCGCCCTGATGGGTTTAGCCGATGTGTATGCCCCTGAATTTGCCACCAGGCTGGATGAGGCCTGCAAGTCGTTTGTTGAACCGTTGAGGGACAATCCCTGGCTGATCGGATACTTTGTGGCCAACGAGCCTGCCTGGCTGGAACAGGAAGACAGGCTTTGCCAGATGATCCTGGATGGTCCCGACCGACCCATTAAAAACGAGCTGAAGAAATACATAACTGGCAAAGACAACCCCGAAGTCAGAAAGCAGTTTATTTACAACACCTTCCGCATCTTCCTTGAAACAGTCAATAAAACAGTCAAACGCTACGATCCCAACCACCTGAACCTGGGCATGCGCTTTGGACATGTTCCAGGCAAGGAAGTACAGGCCATTTGCAAGGATGCTTTCGATGTATTCAGCTTCAACTGCTACGACTTATTTCCAAAGAAAGAATTCATGGACCAGATCCTGGATGGAATTGGCCTTCCGATGATCATCGGCGAATACCATTTCGGTACCGTTGACCGGGGCATGGCACAATCGCTGTGGGCGGTCAATTCGCAGCAGGAAAGAGGGGTCGCCTACAGGTATTATACCGAACATGCCTATGCCCATCCCGGACTGATCGGTACGGCCTATTTTCAATGGGCTGACCAGGATTTGACCGGACGGCGTGATGGCGAAAACTACAACTGCGGCCTGGTCGATGTTACCGACCGCCCTTACCAACACCAGGTGGAGGCCATGATGGAAACGGCCAAACGATTGTACGACATTCATCTGGGCAAGGCAAAACCATTCAACCAGGAGCCTGTCAGAGCCCGCGGACATGGCGGCATCCCGAATCTCTGGAACAAATAAACCAATCAGCTATAAGCATATATCCAACTAAAAAAAATACCTCATGCGAAAAACATTCTTACATACGGCCTTCTGTTCGCTCCTTGGAATGAGCTCCCTCTTTGCCCAAACAGCCGAGTCCCCCAAAATCGAAGCCTGGATTACCAATGCTGACCGGACGGCACTGTTCGAAAAACAGTCAGAGCCCCTTTCTTTCAGTAACCGCGATTCACGACGCGGAACGGCCATTATCATCGATGACGGTCAACCCATGCAGACCATCGACGGCTTCGGATTTGCGCTCACGGGTGGAAGCGCTGAACTGATGATGAAAATGAGCAAGACCTCACGCAGCAAGCTGATTCACGAACTGTTTGAAACCGATGAAAATAACATAGGCGTCAGTTATATCCGCCTGAGCATCGGGTCCTCCGATCTGAATAGTTTTGTATTCTCCTATGATGATTTGGCCGAGGGGGAAACCGATTTACCGCTGGCGAAATTCGATCTGTTCCAGGATTACAACGATGTGATTCCTGTGATGAAGGAAATCCTGGCCATCAATCCCCGGATCAAAATACTGGGATCGCCCTGGTCGGCTCCCAAATGGATGAAAACCAACAACAATGTGAGGGGCGGCTCGCTCAAGCCTGAATGTTACGAGGTGTATGCCCGTTACCTGGTGAAATACATCCAGTCGATGAAAAAAGAAGGGATCACCATTGATGCCATCACCGTTCAGAATGAGCCCCTGAATTCGAACAACACACCCAGTATGCAATGGCTTCCTACTGAACAGAAGGATTTCATTAAAAACAACCTGGGCCCTGAATTCGTGAAAGCCAACATCACCACCAAAATCATTCTTTTCGACCACAACCTTGACCGCATCGATTATCCACTGACCACCCTTCGCGATCCTGAAGTAGCCAAATATGTGGACGGAACAGGATTTCATCATTATGGAGGCGATTTCAGTGCCATGACCACCCTGCACACGGCTTATCCCGACAAGAATCTCTATTTCACCGAACAGATGGTGGTCGAAAAACCAGGCAGCGCGACCATTGACATCGCGGCCCAGGTAAAACGCCTGATCATTGGCGCCACCCGTAACTGGAGCAAGAATGTGATCCTTTGGAACCTGGCGGCCGATCCATTGAACGATCCCCATACCGATAACGGCGGCTGTCCCATGTGCCAGGGCGCTGTAACCCTTGACGGTGATCAGGTGTCGCGCAACATCGCCTACTACACCATCGCCCATGCCTCCAAATTTGTCCGTCCCGGCTCTGTGCGCATCGCTTCAACCGGTAAAGGTGACAAGACCGTTACCCTGACCGATGATGAAGAACGCAAGGGCGCTGTGCGCGTGACGGTGATTGAAAATGCAGAAGTGTTTCCCAATGTGGTATTTAAAACTCCTGAAGGGAAGATCGTCCTGATTGTGGCCAACGATTCCCATGCAACCAATTCATTCAGGATTCAATACCACGGACAATTTGCTACCTTGCGCCTCAATCCCGGCGCAGTGGGAACCTATAGCTGGTAATTCAAAAACAACAAATAATAAACAGATGAACAAGTTTAAAATTTCTATCCTATTCATGCTTTTGGCCTCAGGTGCTTCTGCCAACATGACGGCCAAAAAATCAATCGTACATGTGATTCCTGCCAAGGCGCAGGTGTATCAAACGGCCAAAGAAACCGATTTACGCATAACCAAGACGCCCGATGTGATGTTCGAAAATTTCGGTCAGCCCATGGAAACACAGGTTTGCGTATTTGTAGATCAAACCAGAAGCTTTCAGACCATGGTGGGTATTGGGGGCGCCTTAACCGATGCCTCGGCTGAAGTGTTTGCCAAATTGCCTGCAGCATCCCAAAAGGAATTACTGACGGCCTATTATGATGCTGATAAAGGAATTGGCTATAATTTCGCCAGGACCAACATTGCCAGTTGTGACTTTTCGAGTGACTCCTATGCGTATATAGCCGACAAGGATTCGTTGTTAAAAACATTCAGTGTGGCCCACGATGAGAAATTCCGTATTCCTTTTATCAAGCAGGCCATTGCCGCTGCCGGCGGAAAACTGCCCATGTTTGTCAGCCCCTGGAGCCCTCCGGCCTGGATGAAAGACAACAACAATGTTCTGCGTGGCGGAAAGCTTTTGCCAAAATATTACCAGGTTTGGGCCAATCACTATGTGAAATTTATCAAGACCTATGAAGCCATGGGCATGCCCGTATGGGGACTTTCGGTACAGAACGAACCCATGGCTGTACAATCGTGGGAGTCATGCGTATATACTGCTGATGAGGAACGGGATTTTATAAAGAATTATCTGGGACCTACCTTGCACAAAGCCGGATTGGGCGATAAAAAACTCATTGGCTGGGACCACAACCGTGACCTCGTCTTTCAAAGGGCCAGCACCCTGTTGGGCGACCCGAAAGCTGCCAAATACATCTGGGGAATTGGCTTTCACTGGTATGAAACATGGACCGGCAGTGACATGCAGTTCGAAAACCTCCGTCGGGTCAATGAAGCCTTCCCTGATAAGAAACTGATCTTTACGGAAGGCTGTGTAGAGAAGTTCGGCCTGGACAGGGTCAATGATTGGGCGCTGGGTGAAAAATACGGCTACTCGATGCTCAATGATTTCAATTGCGGAACCGTTGCCTGGACTGACTGGAACATCCTTTTGGATGAAAAAGGAGGGCCAAACCACGTGGGCAACTTCTGTTTTGCCCCCATCCATGCTGATGTCAAAACCGGCAAACTGATTTATACCAACAGTTATTATTACATTGGTCAGTTCTCGAAATTTATCAAGGCAGGAGCCAAACGCATCAGCTGTTCCTCTAACCGCGACAAGCTTCAGTCTACCGCTTTTATCAATCCTGATGGAAAAATAGTGGTCGTTGTCCTGAATACTTCAGGTGAAAAATTACCCTTCAGATTGTGTATTTCAGGCAAAGCAGCTTCTGTTACCAGCCTGGCGCATTCAATCATGACTGTCATCATTTAAATAATCATAACCCAATGAAAAATAAACACATAGGCACATAGGTCACATAGATTATCCCGAGGCCTCGGGATCTATGTGACCTATGTGCCTATGTGTTTATTTTTAAAGTCCTAGATTATCCCGAGGCCTCGGGATCTATGTGACCTATGTGCCTATGTGTTTATTTTTAAAGCCTTAGATTATCCCGAGACCTCGGGATCTATGTGACCTATGTGCCTATGTGTTTATTTTTAAAGTATTAAATATATGAAAGAAAAAATATCATTATTACTGCTGATTTCTCTCTTCCTGGCTTTTCAGGGATGCCAGCCAGCGGCTACGAAAGAAGCGGCCACAACACCCAAGTTTATCAAGATAGATGGGCCCAACCTGACTGCTCCCAATGGGGAGAAGTTCTTTATCAGGGGCATCAACCTGGGCAACTGGCTCAATCCCGAAGGCTACATGTTTGGCTTTAACCGTACCAGCTCAGCCCGCCTGATCAACCAGGCCTTCTGTGAAATGGTAGGCCCCGACTTTACCAGCCAGTTCTGGAAACAGTTCAAGGACAACTACATCACCCGTGATGATATCCGTTACATCCATCAAACGGGCATGAATACCATCCGCATTCCCTTTCATTACAAACTGTTCACCCAGGAAGATTACATGGGCCTATCCACCAACCAGGACGGTTTTCAGCGCATCGACAGCCTGGTAAGCTGGTGCCGCGAATCGCAGATCTACCTGATCCTCGACATGCACGATGCACCCGGTGGGCAAACGGGCGATAACATCGACGACAGCCACGGCTACCCCTGGCTGATGACCAGTGAAGCCAGTCAGCAACAGTTTGCCAGCATCTGGAAAGACATTGCCACCCATTACAAGGACGAGCCTGTGATCCTGGGCTACGATCTGCTGAACGAACCCATTGCCCATTATTTTGTCGACGATCTGCAAAAGCTGAACGCAGCCCTGGAACCGGTCTATAAAAAGGCCGTTGCAGCCATCCGCGAGGTGGACAACAACCACATCGTCTTGCTGGGAGGAGCCCAATGGAACAGCAATTTCAAGGTATTTAAAGATTCAAAATTCGATTCCAAACTCATGTACACCTGCCACCGTTACTGGTGCGATACCCTTCAGAACAACATCCAGGATTTCGTGCATTTCCGCGACTCGGTGAACCTGCCCATCTACATGGGTGAAACCGGCGAGAACTCTGACCAGTGGGTCGCTTCCTGGACCCGCCTGATGGAACGCAACAACATTGGCTGGACCTACTGGCCCTACAAGAAAATGAGCAAGAGCAGTTCCATGAAGGGCATCGAACAGCCCGAGAACTGGGACAAGGTGATCGCCTTTACGCAAGGCCCCCGCAACGGCTTCGATGAAATCCGCAAAGCCCGTCCCGACCAGGAGCTGATGAAAAAAGCCATGCTTCAATTCACCGAAAACTGCAAATTCAGCAACTGCAAGGTCAACGAAGGTTATGTGAAAGCCATGGGAATGAAACCCTAAAATACTTTCATGTCTGAATAAGAACAGGGTGTCCATTTCGGTGGGCGCCCTGTTTTTCCTTGTACCCGTTCATCCTGAATGCTCCAGCCATCCATAGCTCCAAAGTATCTGTAAGGTATCTGTAATGTATCTGTAATGTATCTGTATACTTTATTACAGATACATTACAGATACATTACAGATACATTACAGATACCTATGTCCTGGTATAGTTCAAAGGGCGTTCGGGCAGTGTATTTTACTGGTTGCAATTATCCTTTGCTCCCGAGTGCTCGGGACTTTAGCCGACGGTTAAAAGAATTCTTTGCCTCTATCCGTCGGCTAAAGCCAGACGACAAAAGATAGTGCCATTAATCAATATAGTCACAATAGTGTTGTGTAACAGCTAATGTGACTATATTGATAATAGCTCTATCCTTTGCCGTCTGGCTTTAGCCGACGGATAGAGGCAAAGAGTCATCCTGGACTCTAGTCTATCTACTTGTGGCTAAAGCCATTGGAAAATTATTTATTCTCTATCCGTCAGCTAAAGCAGACGGCAAAGGATAGAGCTATTATCAAAATCGTCCTTTTACCTGTGACACAACATTATTTTCACATCTTCAGCTTTCTCCACTTTCTCCACTTTCTCCATCCTCTATTTTATTTTCACATTTTCTCATTTTCTCACCTCTCACCTTCTCACCTTCTCATCTTCTCACCTTCTCATTTCTCACCTTCCCCCTTCTCACCTTCTCCCCTTCCCCTTTCCAAATTATCAACAACAGCCCTTTTTCCTGTTAATAACTAAATATTGTTTTTAGAATAAACGTTTGAATTATTCAATTAATTTAGCAAGTCCTAGCTGACCCAGCCACCGCAGGCAGATAGCAAGCAAAAGTCGCCGTAAAGCGTCAAAGACATCCCTTTTATATGTAATTAAATAAGCCAAGGATTGAACTCAGGTCAAACCTAAATAAATTCACATGAAAAAGAAGGTCCCCCACTTTAGCAAACAATTTTGCCAGGACATGAAGGAAAAGGCTGAATTGGAATGTTTTCATTTGGTTGCATTATTTGAACACGATTTAAACCAATATGACGATTCCGGAAAATTGGAATTCATTGGAAGTAAACAAATTCAAATAGAGAAGGATTTAAACGAAAGTGATTTTAATATCTGGTTTCCACGCCAGACTATTGAAACGGACATGGACCAAAATCTGGAGGTCTATTTTCGGGGTAATCTTATCTCCCAGGCCACGGGTGTCAAATTTAATCCTTCGATGGCCGTTGGAAATTACAAGTACAATAGTGTCACCAGGAAGATAACGGTCAAGCCTTTACCTTCCTTACAGGTGTCGGTGACCGGCTTTAATTTTGGTTTACTCGATGATTTTAAACCCTTGATCCTTCACCTGGCCGGGTGTATGTTGCTATTAGAAATCAGCAGGATGGAACCAATCATCCAGGAGAACCAGGCTTCGGCCAGGAAAAAAAAACAGACTCCGGCACTTCAGCTGTTAAAGCAGTCAAGGGAAGGAAATAAAGTCATGCCGATCAATGAATCAAGCCCTTCAAAGAAGTACCTTCAGTATTTTAAAGAGCGTGGGTATGACTTGTTTTGTTATCTGGCTACCGAGTTTACCAAAGATGACAAATGTCCCAAGACTAAATATTCGAACCTGTTCCATTTCCTGAAATACGAGCAATTAATTATTTGTACCCAGGTAGAATATCTTAAAATGATTGAAGAGCAAATGGGTGTAAAGCTGTCCAAAATATTCCCAACGAATTTCAAGTATGACGAAACGATTCATCCTATTTTAACGCGGTTAAAGACAGATTTTGAGAAGGGTAAAAATTAGGTAAATGAAGTTGAATGAAGTTTGAAATAAAACGGAATGGTTTGGGAAACAAAGCTGAAAGTTTTGTGAAATGAAACCTTTATTGAACCCCTATCCTTTGCTCCCGATGAAAATCGGGAGCAAAGGATAGGGGTTTCAAGAATAAGGATTCACTTTTTTTTCTTCTATCCTGCTATCGTTGAGGCGGGTTTAAAGGTGAAATGAATCTGAAATGAAATGAATACTTTGTGAAATAAAATAGAACAAATTAATACCATACTCTTGAAATGATCGTGTATTTCATTTGGGGAACCTAATTCTAAAAGGATTTCCAGATGAAAATGATGACAACCTTACACGACGGATCGCCTCAGTGCATGAGGGAGGTCCTCCTTCAAAGGGTCAAATGGCCCACTTCCTATACCAGGAAGATGATTCCAAAGTCCATCCCGTATAACATGTTCCGCGAAGTTGAGAAAGGATTCAAAACCGGTCTCGCCACCCTACTGCCCAACCGCCTGGTTGACCTGTACAATGAACTATTTGAAAACTCCTATTAAATTTTCACCATGCAGGAAGTTATCAAACTGGTTGAAACGATCAACCACAAATTGGA
>DASXUZ010000043.1:0-18575 GCA_036504555.1 Prolixibacteraceae bacterium
TGATAGATGAATTGATGGAAGAAGTTTCAAAACTTAAAACAGATTTGGATGAAAAGGAACAAATCATTGGGGATTTTAAGCAAAAATTTGATTCAATAAAAGAAATAGTCAATATATATTGAAGTAATTATTAGTCTTTAATATTTTAAGAACTTGTCACTCTCATAATAACCCATGCCTAAACAACCTGAACAAGTACTCGAAGATAATCTGGTCATTCAACTGCAAACCTTGGGTTATACCTATGTAGCCATCAATGACGAACTTGATTTGTTGGCGAACCTTAAAACCCAGATGGAAAAGCACAATGGTATCAAGTTTACCATTAAAGAATTTGATCGGGTGCTGAATATCCTAAGTAAAGGTTCAGTATTTGAGAAAGCCAAAACCCTCCGTGAAAAACAACATATCGTAAAAGATAACGGTGAGAGTTTATATTTTGAGTTCATTGAGCAGGAAAACTGGTGCCAGAATCAGTTTCAGGTAACCAATCAGGTTAGTGTCGAAGGCAAGTATAAAAATCGTTACGATGTGACCCTTTTAATTAATGGGCTGCCATTGGTTCAGATAGAACTTAAACGCAGGGGAATCGAACTAAAAGAAGCCTTTAATCAAATAAACCGCTACCAGCGTCATTCCTTTGGCGCATCCATCGGACTGTTCCAGTTCGTCCAGATATTTGTTATCAGCAATGGAGTGAATACAAAGTATTACGCAAACAACAAATACCAATCCTTTAAACAGACTTTTTATTGGAGTGCCGATACCAATAAGACCATTACCCAACTGGAACAGTTTGCATTCTGTTTTCTGGATACCTGCCATGTATCTAAGATGATCTGTAAGTATGTTGTTCTAAGTGAAGCATACAAGATACTGATGGTATTACGACCTTACCAGTACTATGCCGTGGAAGCGTTGATTGATCGGGTTAAGAATACCACGAAGAATGGTTATATCTGGCATACCACTGGTTCAGGAAAAACACTAACTTCATTTAAAGCCAGTCAAATCCTGATGAACCTGCCACAGGTTAAAAAAGTGGTGTTCGTGGTTGACCGTAAAGATTTGGATTTTCAGACCACCAAGGAGTTCAACAGTTTTAGTAAGGGTAGTATTGACGGTACAGATAACACCAATGCCCTTGTGAAGCAATTTACCGACAGTACCAAATTAATCGTGACCACCATTCAGAAACTAAATACCGCTATCAGCAAAAAGCAGTATCTGGCTCGAATGGAGAAACTAAAGGATGAACGGATCGTGTTTATCTTCGATGAATGCCACCGCTCACAGTTTGGCGAAACCCATGCCAGAATAAAATCCTTCTTCAATAATATACAACTGTTTGGTTTTACCGGAACTCCCATTTTTGTTGAGAATGCTGTAAAGAACGAAATGGGCAAGCGCACTACCACCGAATTGTTTGGTGACTGCTTGCACAAATACGTGATTACTGATGCCATCAAAGACGAAAATGTATTAAAGTTTTCCGTTGAATACGTTGGCAGGTATAAGCAGAAGGATAGTAAAACCAATGTAGATATTGAGGTAGAAGACATTGACGTAAAGGAGTTGATGGAATCCCTTAAACGGCTGGAAAAGATTGTGGATTACATACTGGATAATCACAACCGTAAGACGTATAACCGTGATTTTACTGCAATGTTTTGTGTAAGTAGCGTAGATACGTTGATTAAATACTACGAACTATTCCAGGCGAAGAAAGAAGCTGCTCAGCACAGCTTGCGTATTGCCACTATATTCAGCTTTGCAACTAACGAAGACGACAAAGAAGCCAATGGGTTCATTCCTGAAGAACTATCGGTTGTAGAGGATGCAAAGGCGTTATATGGGTTGCAGGTACATAGCCGTGAGAAACTGGATGAATTTATCGGGCATTACAACAAAATGTTTGAAACCAAATTTTCAACCAAGGATAGCGAATCATTCTATAACTACTACAACGACATATCAAAGAAGGTTAAGGAACGAAAGATTGATATTCTGCTGGTTGTAAACATGTTTCTCACTGGTTTTGATAGTCCTACGCTCAACACCATGTATGTTGACAAGAACCTGAAATATCATGGACTGATTCAGGCTTATTCCAGAACCAACAGAATTTTAAACGAAATGAAATCGCAGGGGAATATTGTTGTATTCCGCAACCTGAAACAGGCCACCGATGATGCCGTTGCTTTGTTCTCCAACAAGGATGCAAAGGATATAATTATGATGGAGCCATACGAAGAGTATGTAAAGAAATTCACTCAGGCATTTATAGGATTACTAAACGTTGCGCCAACAGTAAACAGCGTTAACGGTCTGGTAAGTGAGGAAAACGAACTGGAATTTATCAAGGCATTCCGTGAACTCATGAGGGTTAAAAATGTGCTGACCACCTTTGTTGATTTTAGTTTTGATCATCTGGTAATGAATGAACAGTTGTTTGAAGACTATAAAAGTAAGTACCTTGATTTGTGGCAGAAGGTTAAAACCAACCACCAGAAAGAAAAGGTGTCTATATTGGAAGACGTAGATTTTGAACTGGAACTGATACACCGTGACGAAATAAATGTAACCTATATCCTTAAATTACTGGCAAACCTTAAAGGGACTGATCAGGAGAAGAAGCGGAAGGAAATCATTGATTTAATCGCAGGGGAAGCGCATCTACGAAGCAAGCGTGAACTGATTGAGAGGTTCATACTTGAAAATTTACCACAGATTGACGATTCAGATGATATACCGGAAGCGTTTGAGCAGTTCTGGGGTAAGGAACAAATCGTAGCATTTAAAAAATTGTGTGCAGAAGAAAATCTATCTTCTGACAAAGCGGAGAAAATAATTGAAACTTATCTTTTTACCGAACGGGAACCCCTACGTGATGAAGTACTGGATTTGATAGAAGGAGCAAAGCCAACGGTATTGCATCGTAAAACTATCGGTGACCGGATACTTCAAAAGATACTCGGTTTTGTAGATACGTATATCAATGGGATGGTATGATCCTGAACTAAGCATTTATTTGGGTTTCATATCTATATATTGACATTGCCGAAAAATAATTTGAATGTTGCATGGTGAGATAAACGTGTAATTCATATAAGATAAATTTTAAAACATCTAACTAATGAAATGTAACAATTGCCTGGGCGAATGGACACCACCGAAAAATATAACATTAAACAAATGTCCATTTTGTCAAACCGATATATTGCAACCCTTAGATCAAATAGAGGAGGAACAATTTCCAGAAATGATATTACGTGAAATGTTGCAAGTATATGGCAGGGAGTTGATAAAACAAGAGCAAGGTCTTATGGACATAGTCTCTGACCTGTTTGACCACAACAAAAGAATTAAAAAGATGCTCATACTTTCTATAAATGAAAAGATACCGCAACAAATGCTTGAAATCAGTGAATCGTATAATATGTATTTTTCTGCATATAAATTCGTATCTCAATTAAAGGAAGAAGCTTTTATAACTGATGAAACGGCGATACAAATTGTTTATATGTGGCGGTTTGCAATTGATTGGGAAGCCCCTGACGACTCATATAAAAAAGTTTGGAGGCAGGGGTATTGTGGATTAGAGAACTATGCAGAGGAAATACCATGTATATATTTGGAAGTTTCAGAATTTCATGAAGGTATTGCTTGGGTAAATTTTAATGGTCATTATTCTTTTATAGATAAAGGAGATATGCCATTAACAGGTCACAGCTATGCCTATGCCGATCAATTTAGCGAAGGTTTGGCTTGTGTTAAACCATTAGATGAAGATTATGGATATGGATTTATTGACAAATATGGGAATGAGATTATTGCTATGAAGTATCAATATGCTATTAGGTTTTCCAATGGCGTAGCGAAGGTTAAATTGAATGGGAAATATGGCTTCATCGACAAAAAAGGAAATGAAATTGTACCTTGCATATTTGATGATGCAACAGATTTTTCCGAGGATGGTTTATCTTGTATTAGATTAAATGGCAAATATGGTTTTATCAATAAATATGGGAAGGAAATTATTCCTTTGAAGTATGATTTTGCGAATTATTTTTCAGAGGATTTAGTTTCAGTTCAATTGAATGGGAAATATGGCTTCATCGACAAAAATGGAAATGAAATTATCCCTTTAATTTATGATGATGCTAAATCTTTTGATATGGGCTTGGCACATGTACAACGAAATGATAAATGGGGGTATATCGACAAAAATGGAAAGGAAACTATTGCGTTAAAATATGATTGTCGTGATCGTGATTATTATCCTACAGGATTAGTTAAAGTATATTTTAATGGTAAATGTGGATTTATAGACCACAATGGAAAAGAGGTTATTCCTTTGATTTATGATGATGCTCATTTCTTTTCAGAAGAATTGGTATATGTTGAGATGAATGAGCTACCTAATAAGTATGGTGATTTATATCATGATGAGGAAGGCAATATATGTTGTATCGGTGGATTTTTCAACAAAAATGGTGTGCAGATTAGCCCTTTGAAGTATGATTTTACAAACCGTGCGTCTGCTGATCACTTGTCTTGGGGTGGATTAAATGGGAAATATGGATTTTTCGACAATAAAGGGAACGAAATTATCCCTTTCATTTATGATGATACGATGCACTTTTCTGAAGAAGGTGTAACTTGGGTTAAATTGAATGGGAAATATGGATTTTTCGACGAAAGTGGAACGCAGATTACTCCATTGAAATATGAGGATGCTGGAAGTTTTAAAGAGGGTTTAGGGTTGGTAAAATTGAATGGGAAATGGGGTTATATTGACATTAAGGGAAATGAAATAATCCCGTTAAAATATGATATAGCTTGTCCTTTTCACCACGGGTTGGCAGAGGTTGGTATAAATGGGAAACATGGTTTTATTGACACTGAGGGCGATGTGATCATACCATTGAAGTACGATATTTGTTGTGCTTCGATGTTTTCGGATGATATGTATTTCAGCGTTTCGCTTAATGAAAAATGGGGGTTTATTGACCACAAGGGAAAAGAGGTTATCCCTCTCATATATGAAAATGTTTTAGATTTTAATGTCTTCGGATATACCAAAGTCGTTTTGAACGGGAAATGGGGATTAATCGACAGAGAAGGAACTTGGATAAAAGATATTGATTAGTATTTGGGAGTTGTTAAAAAGTCAATATTTTAATCTAACTATACAACAGATGAAAGAGTTGGACAAAGGATAATTTCAAGTTGACCAAAGTTAATTATTTGATTGTATTTCAATCATTAATTTGATTAAAATACAATCATGTGTCGAAGGTTCGTATTAGTTAGTAACCTGGCAAAGGTTGAGAGCAGGTTTGGTGTAAGGCTCAATCAACACACCCTCCCAATTCCTGAATCTTATTGTGTTTCCGGAGGAGACTCTTCCTATGTGATTACCAGTGAAGCCCCACATGAATTGCAGGTGTTCAAATTCGGCCTGACTCCTTATTGGGCAAAGTCGCCAATGGATTTAATCAATGCCAGGGCTGAAGGAGACAATAATCACGATAATGATCCAGATTACAACGGGTCAAACTCAATCTTCCTGAAACGTGCCTTTATTAAGCCAATACAGAGCCAACGCTACCTGATTATAGTTGATGCTTATTATGACTGGTCTGGTGATAATAAGCCCTATCTGGTCTATCTTCAGAATAAGGATAGACCATTTGCTTTTGCAGGGATATATGACAGGTGGAAGAACCCTGAATCAGGAGTAGTTACCGTTTCCTACTCGATCATTACTACCAGTGGTAATCGTTTACTTCAAAGTATTGGAATTAAACGTTTGCCTGTAATCTTGTCCCAAGGCTATGAGCAAGAATGGATCAAGTCCAAAAAACCCTCTAAGGTGTTTTAAGAATGAGGAATCAGTTCGCTCCTGAAAAGATGAACGCTTACCCTATTTCAGACTTGGTGAATACTCTTGGAGAGAATAGTATCTCCATGATTTACCCGAAAGGTGCAAAACTTCAAAGCGAAGAACAAACCGCACCAAAAGTTAGCCCTTACTACCATCATGGGCATAAGGTAAAACATCTACCAAAAAGGAGATGGGGTGAGAGTCGGAAATAATTTAAAATAAAATATGCTTAGTATAATTGGATAATTCAAAAAGTTAAATACATTTGGCGATATATGCTAGTTACCAACAACCATATTGGAACATCGCTTAATTTGGAACTTTGCTCTTTTACTAAATGACATAACTAAAATAGGAAAGATTTATATGAGTAATCATTGGAAACAATACGGTGTACCTCATAAAGGTTGGACTTTGGAAAATGTAATTGATGTGCGAGAATACGGACAATCTGAAGAGGATACATGCTATGAATCCTGCATGATGTGTGGAAATGAAAGAATCCGATATGTTCATATTGTAACACATGACGAAGTCGCTGAAGAATATCGTGTTGGTTGTATCTGCGCTGAGAAAATGACGAATGACTATGTAAATCCTATACGCATTGAAAATGAGTTACGAAATAGAGCGAACAGAAGAAAGAATTGGCAAAATAGAGAATGGAAGATTAGTAAAAATGGAAATCGATACATAAATTTTGAAGAACATCTTCTGCTTATTTATAAGGACAAAAGTTCTGGAAAATATAAAGTAAAAATTGGAGACAGATTTGGGGCAAAGACTTTTGACACTTTATCGCAAGCAAAGAATGCAGTATTTGATGGAATCACATATTTAAAAGAAAAAGATCAATGGTTAAAATAGTATTCAACTAATAGTCAAATAGGAACCGTGAAACCGCCAAGATATAAGCCATTTGTTGACAAGTCTATCGGTGCAGCATTATCTGCAATCGAGATTTATAATAAACCCGATTTTAAGTATCGAGAAGAGACATTTGCCATTCTAATGATTAATGCGTGGGAACTTTTACTTAAGGCAAAAATTGTAAAAGAAAATAAGAGTAGCCTCAAATCCATCTATGTTCATGTAAATAAGATTGGTAAAAATGGGAATAAACTGGCAACATTAATCCCTGATTTAAATAGAAGTGGCAATCCAAAGACAATTGGTCTTCCAAAATGTCTTTCAATTTGTTTGCAACCGCCGATTGACCTTAACCCAATTATAAAAGAAAATATATTTGTGTTAATGGAAATTAGAGATACCGCAATTCATTTTCAACATGACGATAAATTCTTGAGTAAAAAGGTTTTTGAAATTGGAACGGCATCATTAAAAAATTACTTGACACTGATAACTGATTGGTTTGAATATGATTTATCAATTTATAATTTCTTTTTAATGCCAATGACGTTTTTCCATGATTTCGAGGCAATTAGGAGTTTTTCGGTCAATTCGAATAAGGAGCAAATTGAAAACTTACTCAAGTATATTTCAACAAAAGAAAAAGAATCACCATCTGATGAGAATCGAGAGTATAACATATCATTACAATTAGAAACCAAGTTTATAAAATCAACATCAACAGACAGTTTGTTGGTTAACTATTCAACTGATTCAGAGGCAATACAAATAAATATTAAAGAAGAAGATTCTTTAAAAAATTATCCATTTGACTATGACCGATTAACTGAAATGTTGAGAGACCGTTACTCCGATTTTAAGTCAAATCAGAAATATCATTTAGTAAGAAAACCGCTGAAAAGCGTAAAAAAATATTGTAAGACAAGACTTCTCGACCCAAACAATGCCAAGAGTCCTAAAAAAGATTGGTACAGTTCGGAAGTTTTTAAAGTTTTTGATAAACATTACTCTAAAAATTGAGGAATTAAGAATGCCTGTTGGTAACATCAGTTACCCGTCAAGTGCGGCAGCAGTGGTTTTCGGTGTGCATCTTTCCGCTAGGAAGTTTGTCGGCTTGACAGGAATCAAGATCAATCCGACACAGTGTATCACTTCCTTACTTATGGGCGAGGTTAAGGGCGCTCTTCATCAAGCGGAGCAAAAGTTATAGACATTCAATAAAAAAAAGAGTACAAATGAAAGTAATAGCATTAAGAGGTGGAGAAAACACAGGTAAATCTCATGTAATAAATATTGTTTATCAATTTTTATTGAGCGAGAAATGGTCACAAGTTCAAGGTCATTTTCGTGAATTAGGAAATCCCATTTATAACGATATGATTGATATTTTAAGCAAAGAAAATATTTTGCTCGGTATTCTAGGAGCCGGAGATTATCAAATTGGAGATATGGGATTAAAAAATTTAATAAGTGAATTAGAAAATAAAGGATGTCAGATAATAATCTGTGCTTGCAGAGATAATCCCAAAATAGAGAAAGCCGTTTATAATTATACCGATCATAATTGGATAGACAAAACTCTTTCAAATGGCAGATACAATGATCGAATTGTAAATGGAATTGATGCCCAAGCAATACTCAGCATAGTATACAAACTAATAAAATAGCATGTTATGAATGGTAGAAATACAATCGTAAAGATTTGGTTATTAATTTTTTTACTTATAAATTCATTCAATGTTAAATCCCAGACATTAAAATCTTATCAAGGTGAATTTAATAATGGAACAGCGAAATATAGCTACTATGAGGATGAAAATTTTAATAGAATCCTTCAAGGCTCTTTCTCATATATTTGTAACCTTTATAACGTTAAAGGCGAATTTCTTTCTGATAAACAAACAGGGAAATGGAATATAACTGCAACGAATAAGGTTTATTCCAATATTAGGGCAAAAATTTTGATTAATACAAATATTAGTGGAAATTTTAAAGAAGGAAATCTTGATGGACAATGGATTTACTCAAACTCCATGCGATTATGGAATGATTTCACTAATAAATATGAATCAGATGATGATAAGGAAACTTCCACTGCCAACTTTATTGGGAACAAATTTGTAGGTAAGATTTCATACTCACAAAATTGGCCAGAAATTTTAAAAATTGAAGGCCAATTTAATAATTCTGGTATACTTGAAGGTACTTGGAGTTTTGATAGTAAGTCGATGAAAGGAATTATAAAGTACATGAACGGAGTAGCATATTTGCGACTACTTCAGGATAATACTACGGGAGAGAAATTGTTATATCGTGATAGCACAGTGTTTGTAAAACAATTTTGGTCTAATATAGATACTACAACAAATACGGCTATAGTTAATGGAAAAGTTTATTTCCCACAAAAAGTGCGAATATTAAATAGACACTCAACCGAAGGCATAATGTATCCTGGTTATTCAAGGTATGATGAATTAGTTAACCCTGCAATAACACTTTGGACATCTGAATCTATAACATTATATGGTAATCAAGGACTTACAAGCCCACTTTGTTGTTATAAAACGAAAATAAATGAACCTCCATATTGTTATGAGATAATAATAAAAGAAAAATGGTTGAAAAATTAATAATCAGCCCATAAGAGTATGTCATCCTTAAGTAGGATTTTGTTTGCTTCGTTGACAGAAAATTAGTGAATTTTTATAGTATATGAACCTACTAAATACCCTCATACTTTCCCTCTTTCTCAGTATCACAATACTTACTGGAAGGGTTGTTCGTATATGCAATGGTGATACTAGCGGTATTCTTACCAAAAACAAGGAGCAAATCAAAGTCCGGTTAGTTGGGATGAATACCCCAAAATGAAGCCAGACTTTAGCACAAGAGCGAAGCAAGCAACATCAGACCTTTGCTATAATAGGGAGGTCAGGATTGAGAAAACAGGGGTCGACCGATATGGACGGACATTAGGGTTCGTATACGTGGGTAGTGTTTGCGTCAATAAAGAACTGTTGATCCAAGGAATGGCCTGGCACTATAAGTACTTCAATAAAGACCCGGAGTTGGCAAAACTGGAAACGGAAGCCAGAAAAGCGAAAGTCGGGATATGGTCGCAACCAAATCCTGTTGCTCCCTGGGATTTTAGAAGAAAGTAGAACCTAACTAATTTAATAAATATATCAAATGAAAAAAATTGCTTTTTTATTATTGTTTTTTTTCGCAATTGTCTCGTTACATGCACAGGACTATATGATTAATTTTATCGGCATAGGTGCAAGTACCACAGTTGATGCAGTGACCGTTGAGAACTTTACTCAAGGAAAAAGTATTTCACTTTTAGGTTCGGAGACGCTTCATCTAATGGCAACAGTTACTGGTAATGCAATTGAATTAAACAATGTGGATTTCCCATTGCATATTTATCCAAATCCTTCTTCTGATTTTTTTACTTTAGAATTTAGTGCAAAATCAGGCCCAGTTTCAATCACATTATTCGATCGGAGCGGAAGAGAAATGGCAAACTTAAAACAACCATTGTCAAATGGTATCCATTCTTTTAGAGTATCCAGGTTGAATTATGGCATTTATACAATTAAAGTCGATCTTCAAAATCAATCTTATTCCGGGAAACTAATTAGTCAAGGCTCATCTAATACCCAGATAACCATTAATTACCTTGGGAATAAAGGAGCTGCTCAGGAAAATATCAAACTAAAGAATGCTACGACTGAGAGATTTTGGCAGTATACAACAGGCGATATTCTAGGTTTTACTGGTAGCTTCGGAGATTTAAGTACCGTAATTATGGACGTTCCAACTAAAAGTAAAACCTTGACTTTTAGTTTTACAGCATCACTTCCGACAGTGACAACAACTGCTGCAACAAATATTACATCAACAGGAGCTACGTTAGGTGGTAATGTTATTAGCGATGGAAACGCCACCGTTACCGAACGAGGCATTTGTTACAGCACTAGTGAAAGCCCAACAACCAGCAGCAGTAAAGTGGTAATTGGTGGCGGGACCGGAAGTTTCAGCAGCACCATAACTGGCTTATCCCCCAACACTACTTATTACGTTCGGGCATATGCCATTAACAGCAAAGATACCGGTTATGGTGAGCCATTTATATTTACTACAAAAAGCATTTCCACACCTGAAGTTACCACTTCGACTGTCACTGAGATATTACCTACATCTGCCGTCAGTGGAGGCAATGTTACCAATGATGGAAATCTGGAAGTTACTGCTCGGGGAGTATGTTGGAAGTTAGCGGGACAAAATCCAACAATAAATGATTCAAAGTCCACAGATGGAACAGGAGTTGGTAGTTTTACCAGTATTTTAACAGGATTACAGCCGAATGCTGATTACTATATTCGGGCCTATGCAACCAACAGTCAGGGTACTTCATACGGCGAAGAGATATTCTTTGCTACTACTCAAGTCCTTTCTCTGGCCACTGTTATCACTTCAGCAGCTACTCTCGTTACATCCAGCAGCGCAGTGCTGGGTGGCAATGTTACCAGCGATGGAAACGCCACCGTTACCGAACGAGGCATTTGTTATAGCACTAGTGAAAGCCCAACAGCCTCCAACATCAAAGTGGTAATTGGTACCGGGACCGGAAGTTTCAGCAGCACCATAACCGGCTTATCCGCCAACACTACTTATTACGTTCGAACCTATGCCATTAATAGCCAGGGACCCTTTTATGGAAACGAACTCAATTTTAAAACTGAATCAGAAATAGTAACTGACATTGATGGAAATATATATCATACAGAAACTATAGGCACACAAGTTTGGATGGTTGAAAACCTAAAAGCGACTAAATATAATGATGGCCAAAGTATTCGAAATGTAACCGATGCTCTTGCATGGGAGGGTTTAACTGATGGCGCCTATTGCTGGTACAACAACAATCGTGATTACTATAATCTCTACGGAGCCTTGTATAATTGGCACACAGTAAACACCGGTAAACTTGCACCCAAAGGATGGCACGTCCCTAGTGATACAGAATGGACAACACTTGCAAACTTCTTGGGAGGTGAAAGCATTGCAGGTGGCAAATTAAAAGAAACGGGCATGGCACATTGGGAAAGCCCTAATACTGGCGCAAGCAATAGTAATGGTTTTACCGCCCTGCCAGGAGGTAACCGCAACTATGCTGGGATATATTCTAGCATGGGTGACTATGGTTGGTGGTGGAGTTCTACAGAAACCAATAGCGATGATGCCAGTATTCGGTACATATATTTCGATTATCTCAGTTTGGACAGCAGTGCACGCAATAAGGGTGTCGGCTTTTCTGTTCGTTGCATAAAAGATTAATTCAATTATAAGATTAGGCATTGAATAAAATTACAAATTATCGGTTCTAACTCGATTGGTCATGGAGATATAAAACGAAAAGAATAGTGTAAATGCAACAGTAAACTCTAAAATTAAGAAGCGTGAAACTTTAATAGATAGAAATCATATTGATCATGAAATCGTTATGGATTTAGAAGCCAATATTTGAACCTGGCTCTTCTGAGTACCAGATGTGTTTTTATATCGAAAGTTCGTCAAATGATCTAAAAGGGGCCTGATTTGGGATATGTCATCAATGGCAGATGTTTCTTTTTATTTATGGTCTGTCAATGTCTCTTACGACCTTACTTGAAGTGATTGTTTAAAGATGGTAGCTAATTGATATACAAGCCTTGCTTGAAGGATTATAGTCTTTATTTTGGTGCATTTGAGCCTTTGGGTGGATGAATGGCAAGATCGAACACCTCAGTCAATTTTGACAATGTAGGGTTTTTCTCAATTAGCAAACGGAGTGTTTTTTCTTCTTCTGTCAACGGCTTACATGGAATCTTAATCAGATAGTCGGCAATGTCATATCCTTCTTCTCTTTCCTGATCGGTTGAGGTTTTCTCGAAAAGGTCTAAAATTTTAAAACGTGTTCTTCGCATCAGGCTAGAAAGTTCTTTTGCTATTTGTTGCCATTTGTCGTACGCTTTTAAATCCGGAATCAAAAGAACGGTCTTACCTTTTAATACCCTGCATTTCTGGGCCGTTAGATTCATTAAGCCGCCTGTGGCCAACCAAGTGAACTGTGGAAAGTAAATACTGGCAATAATGGCCGATTTATCGGATTCAACGATTGCAACTGGCATGGATGACTCATTCAGTAAATGCTCACCAAAGAGGCATTGTCTTAATTCGAAATTTGGTAGATTCAGAATTCTGTGTACCCATGTGACGTGATTGAAAGGTTCCTTTACCCGGCGTCCTGTCTCCGGGTTATATTGGATGATTTTACCAGTCCGGACCTTGCTATTGGTGTCCACCTGCCAGAATATAGTTGAGCCTCCCCAATAGTCGGCTGTGCCTACATAGTACTTTCTCAGAACCTGGTCTGTATCAAAATGAGCGATCAGGAAATTCACTAAATTATTCCGGTTATATCCCTTCAATGTGGCCTCCATTAAATCCCTAGGGATGTGTGAGGCGGCCTTACGGAGGTGTAATCTTCTTTTTATTTGACCCGAACGTCCGGTATCAATTGAAATGTCATTGTCTTTAAAATACTGCCATGGAGTGTTTAGATACCCACAGGAGGATTCACGGTCGCAACGGCCAACGGAAGGGTGAACAATCATTCCGGTTTCCTTATCAACATATCGGGTGAAAACCCTGGACTTTTTACACTGGGGACAGGTGTGCTTGGAGCCAGGTCCATTGTATTTTTCAAATGTGTATCTGTGTGTTGTCATTTCGTCTTACAGTTTCACCAAATCAATATCATTATAAGATCGAGGCCATGGATAGGCTAGTGGAGAAACAGTGTTAAAGTTACAATTATTTCGGGCCATTTCGAGAGGAATGGTACCAAAAGCTATGTCTTCAAAAGTTTGGAGGGGATGGGAAAAAAGCATGGGTAACCAGCCTTTTACCGCTTAGGTTACCCATCTATTACCAGTGGTGAAATCCTGTAAAAAAGACATTTATTTCACTCAATGAGTCTATCTTGTAAGCCTGCGGATATATAAACTAGCTTGTTTTAAATGAATTTTAGAGGCTAGGCAAAGAATGAAGTTGTCATTGTTAAGCAATCGGTTCTGCTCTTCAACTGCTATTATGAATCTTTTCATGAACCGTCTTGCTTTAGGTCCAGGATAATCCTTTACCAATAAAATTAACCCGATTAAGCTCATGTGGTAATACCATGCTTCAGAAGGATAGTCTTTACGTGTGAATTTACCTTTTGGAAAAAACATTGATTTTTTGAATTTTTCTCCAAATTCAAGGTAGAGAATTTCAGAAGTAACTCTGCCTCGGTTAAAAACTCTTTCCACATCAATTGAACCGATAAGTAATTCCCCAAAGTCGTTATAAACGGGGTTTAAGTCAAAATCATGGACTAACTTTTCCATTAAGGAGTTTGTGTTGTTTGGTGTCATAATAAATTGATTTAAAGGTGATTATAAAAATATTAAATGGTGATTTTTTGATTTTTTATTCAGGAAAAGTCTCTAAGAATCATCATTCTCCCTTCCTGCGTCCAATAGGTGCTAACTCTTGCCTTGTTACCTGTCATCGAAGGGTCAAAAGTCAAGGTTTTTGTCCAACCCTTGTTTTGGTGTGGTGCAAACAAAACCCAAGTTTTGCCAACTTTATATTGAATCCCTGCATTGTGCAATTTTGTATTGAGTGCCTTTGCTGACATTCCTATCTCTTTTGCAATTATTGTAATGGGAAGGGAATCATCACTGTGAAGAACGTTGTCGTAATATTCAACTTTGGGAGCGGCTTCTTCAATTGCTTCCTGTTGAACGGCTATTACAATGTCCTTTTGGGCCAATTGGCTTTTCATCCGATTTAAGGTATCGCTTGCCACAATTACAGCTCTTGCCATAATTTCCTCCGGGGAATCATCCTGGTGAGCGACCAAATACCCTCCTGTTTTTCTGATCGTGGGTAAAACTTCTGAAGTAACCCATTTCTGCACTGGTTTGGCAAGTAGGGAATCCGATTTGAGTATCACGGTGTACATTCCGGGTTCTGTTACAAAAGGAACTTCCTGCTTCCTGCCTATTGAATCAATGACATCCATCTGGCGGATGTCATCTATATCAAGTCTGGATTTGACATTGCCTACATTGGTTAAATTTAACATCCGGCATAAGTCTGCCAGACAGAACAGTGGTTCCCCTGATTCGGTCGTTGCAGTTCTGATTTCTCCGAACTGAGAATTGTAAATTTTAGTTTCGGTCATAATTTTGGGTTTTACTGGATTCATATGTTTCTCGCTCTTATTTTTTATAAAAATTTGAATTTGACGGGATTTGCTCTGTATTGACAGGATTATCCCAGAAATCAATGACAACCGGGGTAGTCTTTAGCCAGTCTGTGTTATCGAACACTCCCCTGGGGTCGAAGCGTCCATTGTAAAAGTTGTAATCAAGGCTGGATGCTCCCTGTGTTCCAAGATGCTTGAATTTGATTTTCTGCCAGTGTACCTCCACAGAGTTGTTCATGGCGTTGTTTTCATCCCTTAGCCGATGCACACTAAAGCCGTAATCGGTCTTATTATAAAAATTGGCCGATCCAGAAATATCATACATAGTTGGCACCTTTTCCTGGTCAACTTTGCGGGGATGGGCTACTAGGAACACAAGGACATTGTTGAACCTGGCAAAATTGCCAAGAATATCCAGAAAGCGACTGATGTACTGAGTCTCGTTCTCTCCCTTATTCATTTGGTGTTCAAGTCTGTTGAACGGATCAATGACAAGAATCTTGATCCCCTTTTGCTTGACGAAGGATTTGGCAGACTTCATCACCGACTCAATGGTGAAGTCCTGTTCGTTCATGATATAAAAGAAATTGTCCTTCACGTATTCATAAATGCTTTGAAACTCAGTCTGGTCGTTTAACTTTCGGAACTTGTTTCCAGAAAATTTTTCGTGCATCTTGGCATAGTGGTATTTGAGTGGGAAATTCTCAGGTGTGAAATATGCCGCCTTCCACCCATGAAAAAGATTTAACCTTGCCACCAGGAAATCAACAAACTCGCTCTTTCCACTCGATGGAATACCTGTTACTGTACAGAGCCTTCCCAGTTCCCAGGTACAGTATTGGTCAATCTCTTCAATCCCGATTGCCTTCCCTTTTTCCAATCCATTTTGATATAAATCGACAATCTCATTGTACAGGCTTGATATTTCGACGTTGCCTGAAATAGGTATTGGTTTGGCTGCACTTATCACATTTTTAAAGTCATATCCGCCATACTTGCAAAAATACTCGTTGGCATCTTTGCAGTCTTTGAAATCGACTGAGTAGCACCTTTCTGCACCTAATCTTCGAATAAGCTCTTCTTTTAGCTCAATACCAGGAGTATCAACGTCGGTGGCCAGGTAGATTCTCTCGATGTGATCCAGGCACATGATTGAATTATCCAGGTACTCAGATTTTGACTTTGCTCCGTTGGGTACTGAGATGACGTTTTTAAAGCCATTTTCAACAAAAGTTAAAGCATCAATTTCGCCCTCACAGATTATAATCTCCTTAGTTCCTGCGATGCAATCGAAGTTGTACCAAACCAATTCTGCGTTTGAAACAAGTTTGAAGGATTTATTGGCTCCCCGGAATTTAATGTTGACCAGTTGTTGGTTTTTGAAGTAAGGAAAACAGATCACCTCCACCTCTTTTTGGAACTGAGGCATCCACTCCAGGTCAGAGTGTACCTTCATTTCATCAAGAGT
Organism: Prolixibacteraceae bacterium; assembly: GCA_036504555.1. Classification (GTDB taxonomy): domain Bacteria; phylum Bacteroidota; class Bacteroidia; order Bacteroidales; family Prolixibacteraceae; genus Aquipluma. The sequence continues at coordinate 16,531 of DASXUZ010000043.1, forward strand.
GTTCTGGCTAATCATTCTGCCTTCGAAGTATTTAACAGACTTATCCGTAAGCTCTGTCTTGTTCTTCCATTGCGGCACAGTATAGACAGGGGAAGCTTCAAATTGCTTGTATTCATAAAGCGTGGTATTGCAGTGGAAGCAGTATGCTCTCTTGGTGTCTGGATAGAATTCCAGGTCCTTCGAGGAAGCTTTTTTTCTGCCCTCAGAGCACTCGGGGCATTTATACATGGATTTACGTGCAGGATCAAACTCTACATCATATACCCGCTTGGATTGGCTTGATTTATATTTCATATTGATAATTTTATTTTACCGTCAATGGTTCTGTTTGATTGGTTTTGTTTTGTATTTGGGGAAATTATCTCGTCCTCCCAGTGTTTGCCATTGATATAAGTCAATGGATTCTTTCTGTATTGTACCTCGGGAGTTGACTCAACATACCTGGGAACATGGGTGAGAATTTTTTCAATTTCTGAATCAGATAATTCGCTAAATCTATCCAGGCATTTCTCACGGCCAGTCTTCTTGCTATAGGCGTCCCAGAACGCCTCGAACCGATCAACAGTACTCTTCTTTTCTTCTTCTCTTTTTTTATCTTCTTTAGTTGGTGTCATCTGCATGTCGTTTACGTGTCGTTTGCGTGTCATCTGTGTGTCATCTGTGCGTCGATCGCCCTGATAAAGTTCATAATTTGAGATAGTTATCCGTGTCGTTTTTCGTAAGTTTTCTGATAGAATCATTCCATTTTCCTTTAACAAATTGAAAAATCGTCTCACCCTGGATTTGTCCCAATTAAAGCGCTTTGCCCAATGGTCAAGAGACACTAGGGACTGGCCCCTTTTGCATTCGATTTTTTCATTGCCTATAAGGCAAAAGGAATCCTGGGTATTGACATCCATGAGCATGTCTTCCCACGCCTCACGTCTTGTCAGCGGCTTTGAAGTTTTGTAAAGGAAGTTTTCCCTTGCCTTGCGGTGAAGTTTAATCCAGCCTGCATTCATGATAAGAGTTTTGGGATAGGGGGTCAAGGTCGCCTGAAAGTATTTTAAACCCAATTTGCCCTGAAAGCTTCGGGAGTTCCTTTTTCAAAATCTTATAGCAGGGTTCACAAACTGTTTTTAAAGCATCGTCATCGAAGTCCCACAAATAAAGATTATGGCTGTCATAAAGAGGAAAGACTTGGAGGTCTCCTATTGATTTACAGCATTGGCAGGTATTATTGTCTCGGAGCAAAGTTTCCTTGGATTTGATTGCCCAAAGAGGATGACTGAATTGTTCTTGGATAGTCAAGGGTGATTTGAGGTATATGGAATGGTTGTCCAGGATCGGGTTTGCTTGCAGAATGCGCTTAATTGTTCCCTCAAACCCACAGGTTTGTATTTGCCCTACAATCTGGTCTGAAACCACATTGTTTGACTTAGTTACTTTTGGCCGATTCCCGGTTCTATCAGTCTCAGGGAAAGTGGTGTCTGGCTTGCCCGTAAGGCTGGTGTTCGCATCAGCAAGGTTGTCGGCGGATTTTTCCGCAAATGGGGTGCAATGTCGAGATTTATTTGTATCTTTACATTGATTTAAAAGGCTGGTGCTGTGGCGGCTCTGGTCTTTTTTCATTTGGCACACCTCCGACCTTTGTTGGCTAAATATTTGTCAGCTTCGAGTGCAGTTTCTGCATAAGTTTTTTTACGGTCCTGCTTTAACCAAAGATCAATCTCAGATTTGAGAAATCTCAACTTTTTCTGACCTCGATGGCAAGGAACTGATCGGCTATGTACCCATCCGTAAACAGTTGGCTTCTTTGGCTTGTCTGGATGATACTCACAAAACCCATCTAAATCGAACCAGATGTCTGATTCTTTTGTCGATTGTGTGACTTTTAGTGATGCTTCATGAATTGCTTCTGCAACCCATGTCTTAATTACTGGTTTAAATCCTTCAAGAAGTGATGAAAATGATAATTGTTCTGCTGCCATGATTTTGTTTTTTTATTAAACATGGAAGCAAAATAACAGAATTGCATTTGTTATCTAATTGATATTGAGTTGCTC